>JANWKW010000135.1 GCA_025451135.1 Vulcanimicrobiia bacterium
CGTCGACGCCGACGAGGTCCACGGCGCTCCGGTCGCGCGTATCGCGGCGAACCTCGACCGCCTTCCCGCCGGGATCGCGTTCGTCGACGGGTATACCTGGCATTTCTTCCAGTCGCCGGACTGGTACACGTCCATCGAGCGGCGGATGGCGTTCTTCCGGTTCGGTCCGGCGGTCCGCTGGGAGGGTCGCGTCCACGAACGGCTGCACGGCATCGACGGCCGCCGGATCGCGCTGCCCTACGTCTACGGGCACTACGGGCACGTCCTCACCCCGCGACGCCACGCGGAGAAGGGCCGGCTCTATTCGAGCCTCGGACAAGACGGCGCGATCGTCGCCGCCGACGCGCTCGACGCGATCGATCCGGCGGCGTACTTCGCCGACAAATGGCCGATCTTGCTGCCGTTCCGCGGAGAACATCCGGCGGCGGTCCGGCCGACGCTGGCGCGCCTGCGCGTCGAGTTGGCGGACCAGTTCGCGCGGGCCGACGCGCTGGTGCGCGCGAACCAGCCGTGGGCGCGCCGCATCCGCAACGTCGTGGAAGCCGCCAACTACGAGCTGCGCTGGCGGGGACGGGCGATCTCGCCGCTCGCGCGGAGCCTGATGGCCGGATGAGCGTCGAGCTGTTCGGCAACGGCGACGCCCGCGTGCGCGAGGCGATGGCGGTCCGGTTCGCGGTCTTCGTCGACGAGCAGCGCGTGCCGCCCGGGATCGAGATCGACGAGCACGACGAGCCGGACGACGCCGGGACCGTGCACGCGATCGTGCGGCGCGGCGGGACGGCGATCGCGGCGGGACGGTTCTATCGACGCGATCCGGAGACGGCCCAGATCGGCCGGATGGCGGTGCTGCGCGCGTTCAGGCGTTCCGGAATCGGGGGCGCGCTGCTGGACGCCCTGCTCGACGAAGCGTGCCGGCGCGGCTACCGCCGCGCGCGGCTCTCGGCGCAGACGCATGCGATCGCGTTCTACGAGAAGGCCGGCTTCGCGGTCTTCGGCGGGGTCTACGACGACGCGGGCATCCCGCATCGCGATATGGAGCGGGAGCTCTAAGGCTCGACGCGCATCGTGCCTTCGCCGACCAGGACGGCGTTGCCGCCGATCTCGACGTTCTCGAGCGCGCCGTCGCGCACGTGCAGGCGCCCGCGGATCACCGAGCGTCGCCCCATCGCGACGCCCTGCTCGCTCGCGAAAGTCGCCCCGTCGCGCAGCGGGAGCGCGCCGGCGTCGGCCAAATAGGCGCCGAGCGGCCCGGTCGCGCTCCCGGTCGCGGGATCCTCGGCGATGCCGGACATCGGCGCGAGCATGCGCGAATACGCGCCGCCCTCGACCGGGGTGAAGACGAAGACGCCGTTGACGCCGTCGAAATCGATGATAGTGCGGAGTGCGGCTTCGTCCAATGCGACCCGGTCGACGCTCGCGCGGTCGCGCAAGGCGACGAACAGGAACGGATTGCCGGCCGTGAGCACGCGCGGCTCGAACGCGTCGTGCAGCGCGCCGGCCTCGACCCCGATCCCGCGCGCGGCCGTCGAACGGTCGAGCGGGTCGCCGAACGCGATCGGCGGCGTTTGCAGCCAAGCGGTGGTCGTGCCCCCGTCGCGCTCGATCCGGATCGGCACGTCGCCGATGCGCTCGCGCAGCACGAACGCGGTCGTCTCGGCCGGCAGCCAGCACATCACGTCGACCAGCGCGATCGCCGTGCCGACGGTCGGGTGGCCCGCGAAGAGCACCTCGCGGCCCGGGGTGAAGATGCGCAGCGCGGCCGGCGGATCGTCGCCGCGCGTGAGGAAGACGGTCTCGCTCAAGTTCAGTTCGCGCGCGATGCGCTGCATCGTCGCGTCGTCGATGCCGGCGCCGGCGGGGAAGATCGCCAGCGGGTTGCCGGCGAAACGCTCGGTCGTGAAGACGTCGAAGAGCAGATAGGGACGTTCGGTCATCCGAGTCACTCCGCGGCCATAGCCGCTGCGGCGGCGGCCGCCGCAGCGGCGCGCGGCGGTCGCATGAAGACGACGAAGGGCGCGGTCACGACGAACACGATCGCGGTGACGCGGAGCAGGTAATCGTAGGCGATGACCGCCGACTGCTGCGAGACCAGCATCGAGAGCACCGGGATCGAATAGCCGTGGGTAGCGGTCACGCCGGCCGCGAGTTCGGTGTACGCGACCGCCGATTGGTGGATCAGCAGCGTCGTGAGGATGGCGATGCCGAACGACCCGCCGAGCTGACGGAGCAGCGTGGAGACGCCGGTCGCGCCGGCCAGTTCGGCCAGCGGAACCGCGCCGATGGTCACCGTCGAGAGCGGCACGAAGATGAAGCCCAGCGCCATTCCCTGCCAAGCGCGCGGCCAGAAGAAGTCGTCGTTGCTCGACATCGCGGTGAGCGAGCCCATATCCCAGGTCGACCAGGCGAAGAGGAGCATGCCGAACGCGACCAGGATGCGCGGATCGAGCCGTCCGATCAGCCGGCCGACGATCAGCATCGAGATGGCGGTCGCGATCGCGCCGGGCAGCAGCGCGAGGCCCGTGCCGAAGGCCGTCATCCCGAGGATGTTCTGCAGGAAGAGCGGCAGCACGAACGCCGTCCCGAACAGGCCGAAGCCCATGATGATGCCGAGCAAGTTGCCGATCGTGAACGTCCGGAAGCGGAAGACGCGGATGTCGACCAAGGGATGCCGGTCGCGCAGCGTCTTCCACACGAACCAGACCAATGAGACGATCGAGAGCGTCGTCAGCGTGACGATGCTGCCGGACGAGAACCAGTCGTCGTGCTCGCCGCGTTCGAGCACGTATTGCAGCGAGGCGAGTCCGGTCGTCAACAGCCCCAACCCGAGCCAATCCACGCCGCCCTTGGGTTTCGAGAGAAAGGCCGGGTTCGGGATGAACAGCATGGTCATGATCACCGCGACGATCCCGATCGGGATGTTGATGAAGAAGATCAGCGGCCAGGTGGCGTTGTCGATGATGTAGCCGCCCAGGACCGGGCCGACGGCCGGGCCGACCATCGCCCCCAGGCCGAAGATCGCCATCGCCTGCCCGCGCCGCTCCGGCGGATACGTCTCGAACAGGATCGCCTGCGCGGTCGGTTGGAGCGCGCCGCCGCCGACGCCCTGGATGACCCGGTAGGCGACCAGCTGCCAGATCGAGGTGGCGGTGCCGCACAGCAGCGAGGCGAGCGTGAACAGCACGAGCGAGGCGGCGTAGAAGTTCTTGCGGCCGAAGTACGCGGTGAGCCAGCCGTTGAGGGGCATCACGATCACGTTGGCGAGGATGTAGCCGGTGACGATCCACGAGATCTCGTCGACCGAGGCGCCCAAGTTGCCGCCGATATCGTTGAGCCCGACGTTGACGATGGTCGAGTCGATGATCGCCATGATCATGCCCAGCATGACGGTGATGGTGATGAGCGCCGTCGGCTGGCCGGCCGTGTGCGCGTTCTGTCTCGGTCGGGCTATCGCCGCGCTGCTCGCTGCCATCGTCAGCTCGTTCAACAGCGGGCCTCTCGCTCCGGTTGCGAGAAGGCTGCCGCATGACGAAGCGCTCACTCGCTCTAGCCGCCCTGCTCGCATGTTCCGCCGCGGCGGTCGCCGTCGCCGCGCCTCCGCAGATCGCGGTGCTGGCGCGAGGTATATGCGTCGGTGCCGGGCCGATCGCCGGACCTTGGGACGTCTACGAGGACATGTTCCAAGCCGACGCCCCGACCTGGCTGCCGGCCCACACGCACCGCGGCATCGAGTGCACGCTCGGCGTTCGCGGGACGACGATGTGGTGGTTCCACGGCGCCGGCAAACGCGCCGTCCCGCCCGGGACCGCGCTGCTGACGCCGCAAGGGCGGGTGCACACGGCCGGAAACGACGGCCCTGCGCCGATGACGTACTTCGCGACGCACATCCTGGTGGCCGGATCGCCGTACCGCACGCTCGTCGCGGATCCAACCGCGCCGACCCAAGTCTCGACGAACGGGAAATCGCTCTTCCACAGCGTGTTCGCAGACCAGCGGTACCGCTCGAACCGGCCCGGGCAGACGTTCACGACGATCTTGTTCGTCGAATCGCTGCCGTCCGGCGCTCGTATCGGGACCGAGCGGCCATCCTACGATTCCGACGGGCCGTTGTACTACACGGTCATCTCGGGCCGGGTGATGGTGGACGGCACAGTCGTCGGACAGTACGGACACTGGATCGGCGGCGACGTGAGCAACCCGGGCCCGGGCGCCGCGGTCCTGGGCGTGGTCCGTATCGTTCCGACCCGGTCGTAGGGGCCTTCACGGGCGCTTCCCAAGTCGTTGAACGGAGCGGGCGGGCGTGCTAGGGTAGCCGGGATATGGCCCACCCACACCCGTACGGCGAAGCGACCGCCGCCCTGTTCATCGCCACCATCCCCGCGCTGGCGGTGGTCGGCCTCCTGGTCGGAGACCGGGTCGAGGCGTTCCGGCGCCGGAGCCGCCCCGTCGAAGTCGCGGCCGAGCACCCGCTCGCCCGCCTCGAAAGCCTCGCGGGCCTCGAGTAGCCACCCCGTCCTTGACGCAAGCCTAAGGGCAGGGGTATACTGTCCCCCTATGCCCCGCGGCTGGTAAGCCACTTGCGTAGAGGCGACATCCTCCAAGGCCAGGACGGAGTCGCCTTTTTGGCGTGCCACTTCCCCGGGCGCACAGTGCGCGTGCACCCTACATTATAGATAGAGCGAGAGAAAGCAAAGAATGGCGAAAACGACGGCTCCGAAGTCCCACGCGAAGAGCTCCGCGGGCACGAAGGGCAAGTCGAAACGTATCGATGCGCCCGCCGGCAACGGCAACGCGTCGCTAGCAGCGTTCCCGATGTCCGCCGGTGCGTTCACGATCCAGACGCCGCCGGACCCAGGCTCCAAGCGCAAACGGCATTCGTTTGCGAAGATCCACGACGTCCTCGAGATCCCGAACCTCATCGAACTGCAGAAGGCGTCCTTCGACTGGTTCCAGACCGAAGGCTTGGGCGAGGCGTTCGCGTCGATCAGCCCGATCAAGGACTTCACCGGCAACCTGATCCTGGAGTTCGGCGAGCATTCTCTCGGCGAGCCCAAGTACACGATCGAGGAATGCCGCGAGCGCGACATGACGTACAGCGCCCCGCTGCGCGTCCGCGTCCGCCTGATCACCGCCGAATCGGGCGAGATCAAGGGCATCCCCGACCAAGAGATCTTCATGGGCGATTTCCCGCTCATGACGGACAAGGGCACGTTCATGATCAACGGCGCCGAGCGCGTGATCGTGAGCCAGCTGGTCCGTTCGCCCGGCGTGTACTACAGCCAGGACGCGGACACCAACAACCGCCCGACGTTCAACACGACCATCATCCCCAACCGCGGCGCGTGGATCGAGTTCGAGACCGATAACGGCACCAAGAACGACGAGACCGAAGGCACCATCGGCGTCCGCATCGACAAGAACCGCAAGATCTACGTCTCGACGTTCATCCGCGCGCTCTCGCGCCCCGACCAGGGCTACGCATGGGAGAAGGACGAGGCGATCCTCAAGCTATTCGCCGATCTCTACGAGCCGCGCCGTAAGGTGGACGCGAGTCTTCCCGTCAAGGAAGAGAAGGTCTCGAAGAAGGACGAAGAGCAGAAGGGCCGCGAGCGCGCGCTGCGCGAGCTGTTCGACAAGCTGTTCCCGGACAAAGAGCCGGACAACTTCATCCTCAACTCGCTGATCAAGGACGACGAGATCACCACGCGCGAAGACGCGCTCAAGGAGATCTACAAGAAGCTGCGTCCGGGCGAGCCCGAGAACGCCGAGAACGCCGAGAAGCTGCTCGAGTCGCTGTTCTTCGACGACAAGCGCTACGACCTCGCCGGCGTGGGCCGCTACAAGCTCAACGGCAAGTTCCACTACCAGATCGAGAATCCGGACGTGGACGCCCGCCTGACCGAGCCGACCCTGGTGATCGACGAATACGTCGACGCCGGCCTGACGATGCCCGCCATCACGGCGCGCTGCCTCAAGCGCGACGACATGATCGCGGTCATCCGCCGCCTGATGCGCGTCGCCAACGGCACGCTCTCGAAGGACGACATCGATCACCTCGGCAACCGCCGCGTGCGTTCGGTCGGCGAGCTGCTGCAGAACCAGTTCCGCGTCGGCCTCCTCCGCCTGGAGCGCGTCGTGCGCGAACGCATGACGGTCCAGGACATCGAGACGGTCACGCCGCAGGCGCTGATCAACATACGTCCGGTGGTCGCGGCGATCAAGGAGTTCTTCGGATCCTCGCAGCTCTCGCAGTTCATGGATCAGACCAACTCGCTGGCCGAGCTGACCCACAAGCGCCGCCTCTCGGCCCTCGGGCCGGGCGGTCTGTCGCGCGAACGCGCGGGCTTCGAGGTCCGCGACGTCCATCACTCGCACTACGGCCGCATCTGCCCGATCGAGACGCCGGAAGGTCCGAACATCGGGCTGATCGGCTCGCTCGCGACGTTCGGACGCGTCAACCGCTTCGGCTTCATCGAGACGCCGTACCGCGTGGTCAAGGACGGCATCGTCACCGACGAGATCCGCTACTTCACCGCGGACCGCGAAGACGAATACATCATCGCTCAGGCCAACACGCCGCTCGACGAGAAGGGCGTGATCACGACCGATACGGTCATCTGCCGTTACGCCGAAGAGTACATCGAAGAGCCCGCCAAGCGCGTGCAGTTGATGGACGTCTCGCCGAAGCAGATCGTCTCCGTCGCGACGGCGCTGATCCCGTTCCTCGAGCACGACGACGCGAACCGCGCCTTGATGGGCGCGAACATGCAGCGTCAAGCCGTCCCGCTGCTCCGCCCGCAGGCGCCGATCGTCGGCACCGGCATGGAGTATCGTGCGGCCAAGGACTCGGGCGGCTGCGTGGTCGCGACCGAGGGCGGACTGGTGGTCGCGGTCGATTCCAAGTCGATCGTCGTCAAGAACGACAAGGGCGACGAGAAGCCCTACGACCTGCTCAAGTTCACGCGTTCCAACGCCGGCACGTGCATC
This sequence comes from Vulcanimicrobiia bacterium, assembly GCA_025451135.1. Lineage (GTDB taxonomy): Bacteria > Vulcanimicrobiota > Vulcanimicrobiia > Vulcanimicrobiales > Vulcanimicrobiaceae > JALYSX01. The sequence continues at coordinate 6,985 of JANWKW010000135.1, forward strand.
AACCAGCGTCCGATCGTCGCCGTCGGCGAGAAGATCGCCGCCGGTCAGATCCTGGCCGACGGCCCGTCGTCGGAAGACGGCGAGCTGGCGCTCGGGCAGAACGTCCTGGTGGCGTTCCTTCCGTGGGAAGGCTACAACTACGAAGACGCCATCCTGATCAGCGAACGCATGGTCAAGGAGGACCGTTTCACCTCGATCCATATCGAGGAGTACGAGTGCGAAGCCCGCGACACGAAGCTCGGGCCCGAAGAGATCACCCGCGACATCCCCAACGTGGGCGAAGACGCGCTCAAGGATCTCGACGAGCGCGGCATCGTGCGCGTCGGTGCGGAAGTCCGCCCGGAAGACATCCTGGTCGGTAAGGTCACGCCTAAGGGCGAGACCGAACTCACCGCCGAGGAACGTCTCCTGCGCGCGATCTTCGGCGAGAAGTCGCGCGAAGTGCGCGACACCTC
>JANWKW010000136.1 GCA_025451135.1 Vulcanimicrobiia bacterium
GCCGAGCAGCGCGTTGAGCAGGAACGATTTCCCGCTCGAGAACTCGCCGACCACGGCCAGGACGAACTTGCCGCGTTCCAGCCGCAGGCGCGCGGCGTGGACGCCGGCGCGTGCGCCGGGCGCGAGCTGCGCCTCCAGCGTCGCGAGCGCGGCGGACGCGTCGCCGCGCGCGCGCTCGTAGCGGCGCATCGCATCCGCGTCGAACTTGCTCATCTAGGCGCTACGACCGGATGAGCGCCAAGGCTTCGTCGCGGCGGCGCTCCATCAGTTCGCGCGTGTCGCCTTCGACGTTGAGACGCAGCAGCGGCTCGGTATTGGAGGGCCGCACGTTCATCCACCAGTCCGGGTACGCGATCGTGACGCCGTCCAGACGGTCGATCGACGCGTCGGGGTGGTTCGTCAGCAGTTCGTCCATCTTCGCCGCGGCGTCGGCGACGGTGCTGTTGATCTCGCCCGAGCGGAAGCGCGTGTCGAGCGGCGCGATGGTCGCGCTGACCGGTCCGCCGACCGCGGAGAAGACCTCGAGGCACTCCATCAGCGCGATCATCCCGGAGTCCGCGTACCAGTTGTCGCGGAAATAGAAATGCCCGCTGTGCTCACCGCCGAACAGGACGTCGCGGTCGCGCATGGTGGCCTTGATGATCGAGTGGCCGACCTGCGAGCGGACCGGTACGCCGCCGGCCGCGGTCACCTGCTCGGGGATGCTGCGGCTGCAGATGAGGTTGTAGAGGATCTTCGCGCCCGGATGACGCCGGATGGTGTTGAGCGCGACCAGCAGCGTGACCGTGCTGCCGTCGATCAGCGAGCCGCGCTCGTCGACGATGAACATCCGGTCGGCATCGCCGTCGAAAGCGACCCCCAGATCGCAGCCGTGCTCGAGGACGGCCGCCTGGAGGTCGACCATGTTCTCCGGTTCGAGCGGACTCGCCGGATGGTTCGGGAAGGAGCCGTCGAGTTCGAAGTAGAGCGGCACGACGTCGCACGGAAGATGCTTGAAGACGTGGGGCACGGTCGCGCCGGCCATGCCGTTGCCCGCGTCGATCGCGATCTTGAACGGCTTGACGGCGGACGGGTCGATGAAGGAGAGGCAGTGTCGCGCGAAATCGTCGAGCACGGCGCGCCGGTCGACCGTGCCGGGCGTCGCGGCCCGAGGCGGCAGGTCGTTGGCGACGACCGCATCGCGCAGCGCGCGCAGCCCGGTCTCGAACGAGATCGCCTGGGCCCCCTCGCGCGTGAACTTCATGCCGTTGTAGCGCGCCGGGTTGTGCGACGCCGTGATCATCACGCCGCCGTCATAGCCGTACGCGCCGACCGCGAAATACAGCGCATCGGTCGAGACCAGCCCGATATCGGTCACGTCGGCTCCCGACTCGGTGATGCCGCGCGCGAGGGCCTCGAACAGCCTCTCGCCGGAGGGGCGCATGTCGCGTCCGACCGCGATGCGCTTCGCGCCGAGCAGCGGGACGATGGCGCGGCCGATGCGATAGGCGGTCTCGTCGTCGATCTGTGCCGGATAAATGCCGCGAACGTCGTAGGACTTGAAAATCGCCGGATCTATCTCATTCTGCATGGCGATGCTGGCTTCGGAGGCCTCAAGAGTGACACCTACGGCCTGCCGTAAAGGTCGCATCCGCCGGTGAAGCAACGCGACTCGAGCGTGCGGCTTCGCCGCGTCCTGCCGGTCGGGCTGGTCGCCGCGCTGGTCATCGCGCTCTGGGCCGCATACGAAGCGCACGCCAACGTCTCGGCGACGTTCGATCGCCAGACGCAGATCCAGCAGGCGCAGGTCTCGCTCGAAGAGCTCGTCCGCTACCAGATCGACGAAGAGAACTCGGTCCGCGGATACATCGCGACGAAAGACGTCTTCTACAAGGGCCAGTACGCGGACGCCGCCGGCAAGATGGCGGCCAGCGAGCGCGCGATGCGCGCGGCGCTGCTCGCGCAGGGGATGACCGACGTCCAGGGACAGTTGGACGACTACGTCGCCTCGCAGAACGACTGGCGATCGCACGTCGCCGATCCGACCATCGCCCACCCCGACCGCCATACCGACGACATCGACAAACGCGGCAAATTCTACACCGACCAGGAAAGCGCGATCTCCGAGAGCGTCCGCACGGCGCTGGCGGACCGGAACACGCGTCTGGCGCGCGACACCCTCGCGAGCATCAACCTCTGGTCGCTGATCTCGGTGGTCGGTTTCGCGTCGTTCGGCGTGATCTCGTTCTGGATGGCCAATGCGAACGCCGCCGCCCGCCGCGAGCTCGGCCGCGACAAGACGACCATCGAGACGCTCCAGACGGTCTATCTGAGCCAGACCATCCCGCTCCCGCATTGCGAGGTCGGCAGCGCGTACGCGGCCGCCAGCAGCGCCTTCGCCGTCGGCGGCGACGTCTACGACATGTACAGGCTCTCCGAACGCAACGCGCTGATCATGATCGCCGACGTGAGCGGCAAGGGCGTCGACGCGGCCGTCCTGACGGCGTTCATCAAGTTCACGATCCGCAGCATCGCGCTGCGCCGACCGGAGCCCGGCCGCATCCTGGCCGAGTTCAACACGGCCTTCGCGCACGCGTATACGGTCGACAATCCGTCGCTGTTCGTGTCGATGTTCGTGGGCGTGCTCGATCCCGAGGCGTCGTACATGCAATATGCCTCGGCCGGGCACGATTCGGCCTTCATCCGACGTTCCAACGGCGTGCAGCAGCTCGCCGTCACCGGTCCCGTGTTGGGCGTCATGGAGGAACCGTTCGAGACCCGGACCGTGCAGCTGGCGGACGGCGATACGATCGTGCTGGCGACCGACGGCTTGACCGAGGCGCGCGACCGCGACGGCGAACTGCTCCGCGAGCAGGGAGCTATGGACTTGATCGAACGGAGCAGCCCGGAACCGCAGCGGATGGCTGACGAGCTCGTCGCCAAGGTGCGGTCGCTGGGCGGCAACCACATGCGCGACGACCTGGCGATCCTGGCCGTGCGCGTCCTCGGAACGCGAGGCGATCGTGCGTAGCCTCCTGGCGGCGATGCTGCTGGTCGCGTTCGCGGGCGCGCTGACGGGAGCGAGCCCCGCGGATTGCCGCATGCATCTCCACGAGAAGGTCGCGCTGTTGGGCGGCATGGACGATCCCGAGGTCTTCGTGTGGGACTCGCGCTTCCGTCTGGCCGCCTACCAGACCGGGACCTACGACGTCGCGAAGTCCCTCCTGCCGCACGCCTGGGTGATCCCGCCGGGCACGCGCGCGATCGTGATCGCCTGCGTCCCCAACTTCGTGCATCCGCGGTACCGCGGCTTCACCGACGACGCGCTCGGCATCATCATGCTCAACGGCCCGTATCGCGGCCGCTCCGGCTGGGTCATGAGCCGGGATCTGCGCCGTATGGGTTCCCGATAGCGAACGCGCGCGGCGCCCCCGAGGCGGCCCGCACGATCTCCATCGGGATCCCGTAGGCCCGTTCCAGCAGCGCCGCGGTGAAAACGCGTTCCGGCGCGTCGAATGCGAGCATCTTCCGGTCGCCGAGCAGCATCAGCGCGTCGGCATAGGTGGCGGCGTCGTTGATGTCGTGCATCGCGCAGACGATCGTGCGGCCGGCTTTCGCCTGCGCGCGCAGCAGCGCTAGGATCTCGTGCGCGACCCGCACGTCCAGGTGCGAGGTCGGTTCGTCCAGCAGGAGCACCGGCGCTTCCTGCGCGAGCGCGAGCGCGATCCAGACCCGCTGGCGCTCGCCGCTCGAGAGCGTCTCGAAGCTGCGGCCGGAGAACCCGGTCATGCCGACGTCGGCGAGCGCGCCGTCGATGGCCGCGGTGTCGGCAGCGTCTTCGCTCCACTCCCACCAGCGATGGAACGGATAGCGTCCCGACGCGACCACGTCGCGCGCCGAGAGACCGTCGACCGGCGCGTCGTCGCTCGTGACGAACGCGATCCGGTGCGCGCGTTCGAGCGGTCCGACCGCGGCCGGATCGAGGTCGCCGATCCGGACCGTGCCGGCGAGCGGCCGAAGCCCGCCCGAGAGCGTGCGCAGCAGCGTCGTCTTGCCCACGCCGTTCGCGCCGAGGATCGCGACGAAGCGCCCCGCTTCGATGGTCGCGGTCGCGGGCGCGATCAGCGTTCGCCCTTCGATGCCGATCGCGGCGTCGCGCAGCGCGATCACGCGCGCGCCCGCTGCATGTTGAGGTAGAGATACAGGAACGTCGGCACGCCGACGAACGCCAGCAGCACGCCGACGGGCAGTTCGGCCGGCGCCGCGATCGAGCGGCTGGCGGCATCCGCGATCGCGCAGAGCGCGGCGCCCAGCAGGGCCGATGCGGGCAGCAGGGCGCGCGCGTCGCCGCCGACCACCCGGCGCGCCAGATGCGGGACCACCAGCCCGACGAAGCCGATGCTGCCCGAGACGGCGACGGCGCTTGCCGCCAGCAGTGCCGCGGCGATCAGGATCACCCACTGCGTGCGCGCGACGTTGACGCCGACCGCGGTCGCGCGCGTCTCGCCCAGGCGCAGCACGTTGAGCGCCGGGACCGCGGCGAGCGCGAACGCCAGGCCGAGCGCCGCGTACGGCAACGTGAAGAACAGGTCGTGCCAGCCGCGCCCGGCGGTCGAACCGGCCAGCCACGCCAGGATCTGGGCCGCATAATCGGCCCCGGCGCGCGTCAGCACCAGCGTGACGATGGCGGAGAAGAGCGCGGAGAGCGAGACGCCGCAAAGGATCAAGCGGATCGCGTCGAGCCCGGCGCCGCGCCGCGCGAACGCGGCGACCAGCATCGCGGTGCCGAGCCCGGCGACGAAGCCGATCGCCGGCAGCGCCGGCGCGGCGACACCCGCGACCACCGAGAGCGCGATCGCGGCGGCCGCGCCCGGGCTCACGCCGGTCAGATACGAATCGACGAGCGGATTGCGCAGCAATCCCTGCAGCAGCGCGCCCGCGATCGCGAGCTCCGCGCCGACTACGGCGGCGATGCAGACGCGCGGCATGCGCAGCTGCCACAGGATCGTGACGACGTCGGTGTTCGCGCGCGGGTGCGCCAGGGCGTAGAGCAGGTCGCCGGGCGCGAGGAACGATCCGCCCACGAGCAGGCTCGCGACCAGCGCCAGCAGCGCGATCGCGAGCAGGCCCGCCAGGCGGATCGGCACGCCCATTACCGGGTCGAGAGCTCGAGGGCGAACGACCGGCCCGGCATCGGATAGCCGCCGATCTCGGCATAGCGCTCGTCGCCGAGGTCGTACGCGCGCAGCGTCAGCAGCGATCGCGCGCCGACGCGCCAGCGGACGAACGCGTCGACGCGCGTATACGCGACCGGCTGGGCGAAGAGCGGTGCGGTATGGTCGACGAAGCCGCGATCGCCGGCGGCGCGCACCTCGATCGCGGCGCTCTCGAACGGGCTCGTCGCGGTGCCCAGATAGCCGAGTTCGAGCGTCCCCTGCATCACCGGGCCGCGGCCGCCGATGCGGGCCTGCGTGTCGAGATCCTCGGCACGATACAGATCGGTCAGGTCGAGCTTGGCAAAGGTCTGGTGGAGCGGCCGCGTCTTGGCCGAGAACGTGAACCCGGCGATGACCGCGCGGCCGATGTTCTGCGGCGCGAACGTGACCGGGTCGAACACGATCAGATCGCTCCCGCTGGTGACGAACCACCCTAGGCTGACGCCGCCCAGGATCGCGCGATCCTCGATCGAGAGATCGGCGACGCGGGTCCGTTCGGGCACGAGCGTCGGCGTCGAGAAGCCCGGATAGTACAGATCCTCCGCCGTCGGAGCGCGGAACGCGGTCGCGAGATTGGCGCGCACCATCGTCTGCGGCCCGAGCCGGAGCGTGCCGCCGAACGAGGGCGAGAACGCGCCGCCTTGGCCGCCGTCGCGTTCGGCGCGCACGCCCGCATAGAACGAACCCGGACCGGCCGACCAGTTCTGCTGCAGGTACGCGGCGGTCTGCGCGAACGGATGGAACTCGAGCGGATCGGACGGCGTGCCGCTGTCGATCCTCGTCGTCCCGCGCGCGACGTCGACGCCGACCGTCGTGCGCGAGCCGCGGCCTTCGACGGTCTCGCGCAGACCGGCTTGGACGCGCGATTCCTGGAGCAGCTGGTGGTAGAAGGGCGTGCCCGGCCCGAGGTACGCATCCGGACAGTTGGCGTCGTCCGGCGTATCGCAGCCGTAGACGAGCGTCGTCGCGGTCCCGGCCAACTCGAGCGTGGTGGTCGCGTTGCCGCGCGCGCGGGCGAGCGTCAGGCGCGCGTCGCGCGAGACGTCGTCCTGGCGGCTGGTCGGCGAGAGGAAATACGGCAGCTCGCCCGGGATGCCCTGATGCCGGTCGGTGATGCCCGCCGAGAAGCGCGCGCTCGCCGAGCCGAGTTTCGTATCGAACGCGACGCGCCCGGAGGTCAAGCCGTAGTCGCCGTTGACGCGCGTCGTCCCGTCCGGCAGTGGATAGGCCTCGGCGCCTACCGCGCGCTCGAACGAGAGGTTCGGCGTTTGGATGCGCAGCGCGCTCTCCCCGAACGATCCGGTCCGCGCGTCGACGACGGTCCCATGAAGCGGCGCGGTGATGATGTTGATCACGCCTCCGACCGACCCGGAACCGTAGAGCGTCGAGCCGCCGCCTTCGACGACTTCGATGCGCTCGACGCCGCTCGTCGGTATGGCGGCCAGGTCCACGTCGAGGATCTGCGCGCCGCCGGCGGGCGTACCGTCGATCAGGACGAGCACTTGAGCCGAGGAGCTGCCGCGAATGCCGACGCTCGCGCCTTCGCCGCCGGGACCGTAGCGCTCGAGATTGACCCCGGGCAGGCTCGCGACCGCGTCCGCGATCGTGCGAAAGCCGCGTCGCTGCATCTCGGCCTTGCCGATGACGAAGGTGGTGCGGGCGCTCGCCCCGGCCGCTTCGGGCGAGCGATCGGCGGTGACGACGCGGGCGATCTCGGGCGGGGCGCTCGGCGCCGGCGTCGGCGACGCACCCTCGGCGTGGGCGGCGGCCGGAGCGAGGAGCGCGAGAACGGCGGAGACGAGCGCACGCCGTATGGCGGACGAAGACATGCAAACCTTTCCTTCATGCGAGGCATGGTTAGAGCAGACGTTTGCGACGGTATCCTGACTCGCGGATCGTAGCTGTTCGCCCGAGCCTTCCCACCTCGAAGAGGTAGTGGCTTCGGGCAGCTCCCCGCCTACAGTGGCGCGACCGTGCCGGCATCAGACCGGCTTCCCGCGCGCAAACGTACGATAGATTGTCCGGCTACCTTTTGGACCGCAGGCGCCGCCTCCTGGCCGTCCGAACCACGAAACCCGTGTCGTTCCGCACTTTTGCCGCCTTTGTCGTTCTCGCGCTCTGCCTGCTCGCCGCTTGGCATCCCGAGCGTAGCGACGCACAGGATGTGCTAGTGCCGACGAAGCCCATGGATGGGCGTGCGTCGGCCGAAGCGAAGTCGAGGGACCAGATCCGGGTCGTCGCCCTCGTCCCGTCATTGGTCGAGGACCTGTGCGCCATCGGCGCGGCCGGCCAACTGGTCGGCGTCTCGTCGGCCACGCGCGACGTGCCGTGCGCGAAGGGCGTACCGGTCGTCGGCGATTTCGCCAGCGTCGACGTGGAGAAGATCGTCGCCTTGCACGCCGACGTGGTCGTCGCGATCCCGGCGCAGGCGCACCTGGTCGAACCGCTCCGCCACGCCGGCATCGACGTCGAACTGCTCGACGACGATTCGTACGCGAATATCTTCGACGATATCGCGGCGCTCGGGCGCCTGACCGGCCGCGCAACGCAGGCCGCCGCGCTGAACCGCTCGCTCAAAGCGCAGACCGCCCGCCTGATCGCCGGCCGCCATTTCAAGCGGACGCCGAGCGTCTTCGTGGCGCTCGGAACCGGGCCGATCTACACCTGCGGGCCGACGTCCTACATCGCGCGGCTGATCGCGCTGGCCGGCGGGACGAATGCCGTCACGACGTTGCCCGGCGCGTACGGCGAATACAGCGCCGAAGCGCTGCTGCGCCTGCAGCCCGACGCGATCGTCACCGACCCCTCGGTCGGCCTGAGCGCGGTGCTCGACCGCGAACCCTGGCGTTCCCTGCGCGCGGTGCAGTCGAAGCACATCCTCACCCTCCACGACGCGGCGCTGCTCGAGCGCCCGGGCCCCCGTTATAACGAAGGACTCCGTTGGCTCATCGAACGTTTAGCACCGCTGGCGAAGTAGCGCCGACCGGCCTGATCCCCGCGATCCTGGTCGCGGTCGATCTGGACCACCCCGCGCACCCGATCGAACCGGAACTCGCCGAGTTCGAAGCGCTCGCCGAAGCCGCCGGCGCGCGCGTGATCGAACGCGTCGTGCAGAAGCGGAGCGCCGTCGATCCCGCCTTGCTGGTCGGCAGCGGCAAGGCGGCCGAGATCGCCGACCTCGTGAAGGAGCGCGACGCGAAGCTGGTCCTGGTGCTCAACGACCTGCGGCCCCGCCAGCGCAAGAACCTCGAGAAGATCATCCCGGTCGCGATCGTCGATCGCACGATGCTGATCCTCGACGTCTTCGCCCAGCACGCCCGCAGCCGCGAGGGCAAACTGCAAGTCGAGCTCGCGCAGTTGAAGTACCGTCAGTCGAACCTGATCGGCATCGGCGCCGATCTCTCGCGCCTGGGCGGCGGTATCGGCACGCGCGGGCCCGGCGAGACCAAGCTGGAGGTCGACCGCCGGCGGATCACCGGTCGCGTACTGCTGCTCTCGCGTCAGCTCGAAGACGTCGCCAAGCAGCGCGCCACCCGCCGCTCGGCGCCGCATCGCGAGCCGCTCTTCGCGCTGGTCGGCTACACCAACGTCGGCAAGTCGTCGCTGCTCAATGCGCTGACGCGCAGCGACGCGCTGGTCGCCGATCAGCCGATCGCGACGCTCGATCCGCCCGTCCGCCGCGTCGTCCTCGGGCACGGCGCGTACGCGCGCCTGGCCGACACGGTCGGCTTCATCACCGATCTGCCCAAGGACCTCGTCAACGCGTTCAAGGCGACCCTCGAAGAACTGCGCGAGGCCGACGTGCTGGTGCACGTCCTGGACGCGAGCAATTCGGACTGGCCGCGCCAGCGCGCGGCCGTCGACGCCATCCTGCACGAGCTCGAGCTGGAGGCCGCGCCGCGCCTGATCGTCTTCAACAAGTGCGACGCGGCCGCAGGCGAGCTGCCGAACGAACCGGGCGCCTTCTACGTGAGCGCGCGCACCGGCGCCGGGCTGCCGGAGCTGCGCGAGGCCCTCGCGAAGCACGCGCCGCAGCGATGAATCGCAGATCCGTCGCGCTGGCGCTCGGCGCCGCGCTCGCCGTCACCGCCTGCGCGACCCGCAACAGCGACGACGCGTTGGTCGCATCCGCGCGCGCGATCTCGCCGTCGGTCGTCCTGCTCACGATGAAGGTGCCGCCGGACCACAAGACCGACGCGTACGACGACGCGTTCGGCACCGGCACGGTGATCGCGAGCGGGTCGTGGGGCAGCGACATCTTGACGGTCCAGCATGCGGTCGATCACGCCTGGGACATGCACGCAACCCTCGGCGACAAGCGCAAGGTGCCGGCCAAGGTGGTCGCCGAGGACGCGACGCTCGACGTTGCGCTCGTGCGCACGGCCGAGCCGGACCTGCCGGTCGTCAAGCTCGGCAGCTCCGCGCATCTGGGGAACGATCTCGGCAGACTGCTCGGATTGGTCGGGTATCCTATCCCGGACGAGTTCCAAGACGAAGGCCTGACGCAAGCCAAGTCGATCAACGCCGGGCATCTGTCGTCGGTGCGCAATCAGCAGTTCGAGGTCTCGCTTTCGATCGTGCCGGGCGAGAGCGGGGCGGCCATCTTCATCGCGGATACCGGAGAGATCGTCGGGATCGCGGAGTCGCGGTTCGACGACGAGCGGAGCATCGGGTTTGCGCTGCCGATCGATGACGTCAAGGCCTTTCTCCACAAACACGACGTCGAACACGGGTTCTGAGCATCCGTTTCCGCGCGGAGCGCGAGGGGCGGGGACATTGCC
>JANWKW010000137.1 GCA_025451135.1 Vulcanimicrobiia bacterium
ATGGCGCTGGCTATCAGGAATGCGGTGTGGAGGCCGAGGATGCTGGCGATGGAGCCGACGATGAGGGCGCCGCCGGGGACGATTCCGAGGGCGATCATGGTGTAGACGCTGATGGCTCGTCCGCGTAGAGCGTCGGGACTCAGGGTTTGGATCAAGGTGTTCGAGGCGCCGAGGAAGGTCAGGGTTCCCAGGCCGATGACGAAGATGATCGGGAGCGCGACGAGGATGCTCTGCACGAAGCCGAGGGCGAAGACGCCGAGCGCGACGACGACGCCGCTGACGAGCCAGATCGTGCCGCGCCGTTCGCGGTTTCCGAGATACGCGGTGAGCAGCGCGCCGCCGAAACCTCCGGCGCCGGCGGCGGTGTAGGCCCAGCCGAGTTCGCCCGCGTCGCCGTGGAGCAGGTTGATGATGAATGCCGGCAAGAGCGTGCTGTACGGGCGGACGAAGAGCGCGGTGACGACGAACGTGAAGATCACCCATTTGAGGATCGCGTGGCGAGCCATGAAGGCGATGCCGAACGCGATCGCGTGATGGAAGGGTTCGCGACGCCGCGTGCTCGGCGGTGCGGGCTTCATCATGGCGACGGCCGCCACCACGGCGAGCGTGGCGATCGCGTTCGCCAGAAAGCAGCCGGCGACGCCGACGCTGGCGATCAGGATGGCGGCGATGGCGGGACCGATGACGGCGGGTGCGTTGAAGGCGACGGAGTTGAGACCGATGGCGTTGCCGACGTGGGCGCGATCGACCAGCATCGGTACCCAGCTCTGCCGGGCGGGCGAATCGAACGATTGCGCGGCGGAGTTGACGGCCGAGACGATCAGCAGGCCGACGATGGTCATATGGCCGTACGCCGTGCCGATCGCGAGCGCAAGCGCGGCCAGCGACATCGCGACGTTGGCCCACAGCAAGACGCGGCGGCGCGGCCACGTGTCGGCGACGACGCCCGCGATCGGCGACGCGAGCAGCACCGGGACGGCGCGCGCGGCGCCGAGGAAGCCGAGATAGAGCGCGACCCGGTGCGGGGACGGGTCGAGCTTGGCGACGTAGTAGCCCATCGCCGTGAACTGCATCCAGGTCCCCAGATTGGAGATGAGGAGCCCGAACCAGAGCAGGCGGAAGTCGCGGAATTTGAGCGCCGCGAGGATGGACTGCCGGCGCGGCGGGAGCGGGCGTTCCGGCGTCACGAGATACGGGCGCGCACGGCCGCGACGATCGCGGCCACCGAGGCGTCGTGCCCGAAACTCGCGGTGTCGAGCGCGAGGTCGTACTGATCGGTATCGCCCCAGCGCAGGTCGTACCATTCGTAGAGGTAGCTGCGGCGCGCGTCGTCGATCCGGTCGACCTCCGCGGCCGCCGTCTTCTCGTCCGCGCCGGTGCCGGCCATCACGTGGTGGACGCGCCAGTCGCGCGGGGCGTGCAGGAAGACGCGGAGCACGTCCGGCCGGCGCCCGAGGATGGCGCTCGCGGCCCGGCCCACCAGGACGACGTCGCCGTGCGCGGCGTATTCGCGGACGGCCGTCTGGACCTCGTGTAGGCACTTCTCGTCGAACGACTCTTCGGACGAGGCGAAGGCCATCTCGGGCGTCGCGAGCTCGAGTCGGGCCAGCACCCGCTCGCCCACCGAGCGGCGCGTGTCCTCGGTCGCCTCCACCTCTTCGGGCGTGGTCGAGAGGCGTTTGGCGACGACCACGGGCAGTTGCTCGTCGACGAACTCGAAGCCGAGCGTCGCGGCCGCATCCCTCGCGATCGCGACCGCTCCGGAGCCGTACTCGTTGGAGATCGTGACGATCATGCAGGGAGTCTACCCGCGAAGAGCCGCGCCGCCCTGCGTGGAAGAGCACGCGCTATGCCGATAGTCCGGACGCGCGAGCTGCGCAAGGTCTTCCGCTCGGTCAAGCGCGCGCCCGGCGCGCTGGGCGCGCTCAAGACGCTGTTCTCGCGCGAGTACGAGGATAAGGTCGCGGTCTCGGGCATCGAGATGTCCATCGAGGCCGGCGAGCTGGTCGGCTATATCGGGCCCAACGGCGCGGGCAAGTCGACCACCATCAAGATGCTGACCGGCATCCTGGTGCCGACCTCGGGCCGGATCGAGGTCGCCGGGCTGGTGCCGTACGAGCGCCGGCGCGAGAACGCACGCAACATCGGGGTCGTCTTCGGCCAGCGCAGCCAGCTCTATTGGGATCTGCCGCTGGTCGAATCGTTCGAGCTGCTCCGGGCGATCTACGGCATCCCGCGCGACCGCTACAAGGCCGACCTGGCCGCGTTCGTCGAGCTGCTCCAGATGGACGAGTTCCTCAACACGCCGGTGCGCCAGCTCTCGCTCGGCCAACGCATGCGCGGTGATTTCGCCGCCGCCATGCTGCACGATCCGCGCATCATCTACCTCGACGAGCCGACCATCGGTCTGGACGTCGTCGCCAAGGAAGCGATCCGGCTGTTCATCGCCAAGATCAACGAGGAACGGGGCACGACCGTCATCCTGACGACCCACGACCTGGCCGATGTCGAACGGCTCTGCCGCCGGATCGTGCTGATCGACAAGGGCACGCTGATCTACGACGGGGACATCGAGCGGATCAAGACGCAGTACGGCACGTTCCGTACGCTGGTGGTCACGTTCGCGCGCCCGATCGAACGGCCGTCGTTGGAAGGCGCCCACCTGACCGAGACGGACGGCAAGACCGCGCGCTTCCGCTTCGACCGGCATCGCGAGCGAGCCGACGTGCTGATCGGACGGGTCGCCGCCCAGTACGAGATCACCGACGTCAGCATCGAGGAGCCCGAGTTGGAATCCATCATCCGCCGCATCTACGTCGAAGGCTACGACACGGGGGCCACCGCATGATCTTCTCCAGCGGCACCAAGAAACCGAAGATCCACTCGAGCGCCTACGTCGCGCCGACGGCCGTGATCTCGGGCGACGTCGAGATCGGGTCGGGCTGCGCGATCCTCCACGGCGCCGTCATCACGGCCGAGGGCGCGCCGCTGCGGATCGGCTCGGATACGGTCGTGATGGAGAACGCCGTGCTCAAGGCGAGCGGCGGGAGTGCGACCACGTTCCCGCTCGAGATCGGCGAGCGCTGCATCGTCGGACCGGGCGCCTACGTCGTGGGTGCGACCGTCGGCGAGGGCTGCTTCATCGCGGGCGGCAGCCGCCTCGGCAACGGCGCGACCATGGCCGACGGCGCGTCGAACGCACCGTACACGGATCCGTCGTTCTTCGCCGAGATCTTCAACGTCGACGACGAGACCGACCTGGCCGGCCGCGCCGCCGAGGCGTACGCGAAGTTCCTACGCAAGACGCACGCGCAAGACGCCCGCTTGGACGAGCACAAGAACGTCAAGCCGGCTCCGCGACGCAGCGTCGGCGAGGAGCCGCCCCCGACCCAGGCCGCCGACGTCGGCGGCGTGGTCGACGCGATGATGCTCGAGCTCCAGGAGATGGAACACCGGCGCCAGGATTCGATCAAGAAACAGCGTCCGTGATCGCGCTACCCCGCTATAACCTCGAACCGTACGTTGAGTTCGCGAAGAAGGCGTTCGCGCGCGAGGCTACCTACCGGATGGAGGTCTTCACCGAGGTCGGCTCGCTGGTCTTGCGCATCTATCTGCTGCGCGCCGTGTGGACGGCGCTCTACGCGCAGAACGCCGCCCCGATGAACCTCCCGCTCCACTCGATGATCACCTACGCGACCATCGCGCTCCTGATGTCGCTGATCCTCGAAGTCGACGGGACGCGCCTGATCCGCGAACGCCTGCGCGACGGCTCGATCGCGACCGACCTGATGAAGCCGATCAGCGTGCCGTTCTACTTCTTCTCCGACGGGTTCGGGAACACGGCCCTGCACGCCGCCTTGGTGATCCCGTCGCTGCTCTTCGCCCTGCTGCTGGTGCACATCGACGTCCCGTCGCCGGCCACGCTCGCCGTCTTCTTCCTCTCGTTCGCGATCGGGTACTTCGTCAATTTCCTGGTCAACTTCACGATGAACGCGGTCGCCTTCTGGACGCTCGAGACGTTCGCGCTGCAGATCATCGTACGCTGGATCAGCGACCTGCTCAGCGGCCAGATCATCCCGCTCGTCTTCGTGCCGGGCAACATCGGACGGATCGTGCTGGCGCTGCCGTTCGCGGCCATCTACAGCACGCCGCTGCTGATCTACGTCGGCGTCATCCCGCCCGGGGGTTGGCTCGCCGCGCTCGGCTTCCAGGTCCTCTGGCTCGTCGTCTTCGCCGCCGCCGCAGCGGCGATATGGCGGGCCGCGTCACGGCACATCGTCATCCAGGGCGGCTGAGCGTTACGCCATCACCTCGTCGACGTAGCACCAGCGCCAGTCTTCGCCGGGTTGGGCGGATCGCATGACGGGGTGCTTCGTCGCGTGATAGTGCTTGGTGGCGTGGGTGTTCGGACTGCTATCGCAGCAGCCGACGTGGCCGCAGGTCAGGCACTCGCGCAGATGCACCCACCTGCCGCCGGTCTTGAGGCACTCTTCGCAGCCCTCGGTGCTCGGCGCGTGCGGTGTAGCATCGCGCAGATGATCGCAGAGATCCGGCACGGTCACTCCTTCACGGCGGGGAGATCCCAGAGGACCACTTCTCCGGAACCCGAGAGTTCGATCTTGGACACGTCGTAAGTGCGCACGGCATCGCCCTTGTGCAGCACCTCGCCATTGATAGTGACGTCGCCGTCGCCGACGAAGACGAAGCCGTAACGCTTGGGCGCGAACGCGTGCTCGAGCCGGCCGTCCTCGAGACGGGCCAGCCGCAGGGTGGCGTCCTGGGTGATCCGGATGCGCGCCTCGACGTCGCGTTGACCGCTGACGGCGGTCAGCCAGCGGTTCCGGCGGTCTTCGATCGTGAAGTCCGCTTGACCGTAGGACGGCGCGATGCCGAGCTGACCCGGCAACACCCACATCTGGACGAGGTGGAGCGGCGCGTCCTTGCGAGCGTTGAACTCGCTGTGGCGCACGCCGGTGCCGGCGCTCATGAACTGGATGCCGCCCGGGCCGACGACGCCCTCGTTGCCCATGCTGTCCTTGTGGGCCAATTCGCCCTCGAAGACGTAGGTGACGATCTCCATATCAGCGTGCGGGTGCGGCGGGAAGCCGGTCCCTGCGGCGATGGTATCGTCGTTGAAGACGCGCAGGGCGCCCCACGAGAGGTTCTTGGGATCGAAGTAGTCGGCGAAGCTGAACGAGTGGTAGGCGTCCAGCCAGCCGTGCTCGGCATGGGCGCGCTCGCTCGCACGCTGGATCGAGAAGACGGGGGCTAGGGTGGTCATACCTCTCACAATCCGAGGGGTGCCCGGAATGGTTGCGGAAGCGGGACCACCGGATGCTCGCGACTTACGGCCAATACTGGCGCATCAACGTGCTGACGTTCCTGGAGTACCGGGCCAACTTCATCATGTGGTTCGGCTTCACGATCGTCTACCATTTCACGGCCCTGGCCGCCCTGTTCGTGACCATGCACCAGTTCCCGACCATGAACGGTTGGGACGTCCGCCAGATGTTCTTCCTCTACGCGATGTGGATGGCCGGGCACGAGCTCCACAACGCCTTCTTCTTCAACGTCGTGAGCGTGCCGGAGTACGTGCGCGAAGGGCGGTTCGACCGATTCCTGGTGCGCCCGCTCGACTCGCTCTTCCAAGTCCTCACGGTGCCGTCGCAGCAATTCCCCGACGGGCTGATCCTGGCGACGATCACGTTCTGCGTCGCGACGGCCGTGGTCGGCGTCAAAGTCGATCTGCTCTACGTCGCGATGGTGCCGCTGATCGCGATCGGCGGCGCGCTGATCGACTTCGGCATCTCGCTCTTCGTCGCCGCGCTCTCGTTCTGGTTCGTCCGCGTCGATACGCTGCGCTGGGTCGTGATGTCGCTCGAACAGGAGTTCACCCGCTACCCGATCAGCATCTACCAGCGCGGCGTGCAATTCGTGCTGGCGTTCATCCTGCCGTTCGCGTTCATGAATTACTTCCCGGCGACGTACTTCTTGCAGAAGACCGACCAGGGCTTGCATCTCAACCCGGTCGTCGGCCTGCTCACGCCGCTCGTAGGACTGGCGTGGTTCGCGGTCTCCTACGCCGTCTGGCGCGTCGGCGTGAACCACTATCAGGGGACCGGCTCGTGAGGCGCGCGCACTTCCTCGCGGGCGCCGCAGCGCTGGCCGCCGTCCCGCGTCCGGCCCTCGCGGCGAGCCTCCAGGCCCGGCTGCACGCCATCGTCCGGCGCATGCCGGCGACGGCCGGCATCGTCGCCATGACGATGCAGAGCGAGACGCCGATCTACGCGCATAACGCCGGGCTCTCGTTCCCGACCGCCTCGACCATCAAGCTCGCGATCATGCTGACCGCCTTCAACCGCGAAGCCGCCGCGCCCGGCACCCTCGCCGAACGCATCGTCACCCGTCGCGCGAACCTCATCGGCGGCAGCGACTTCATGGCCGCCCAGCCCGACGGTGCGAAGCTCAGCGTGCTCGAGCTGATCCACCCGATGATCACGCTGAGCGACAACACCGCCTCCAACGCACTGATCGACCACTTCGGCGTGGCCGCCATCAACGCGACGGCGCACGCGGCCGGGATGACGCACACCCACCTGCAGCGCAAGTTCCTGGACTACAGCGCGATCGTGCACCATCAGGACAACCGCTCGACGCCGGCCGATATGGCGCATCTGCTCTTCCAGTTCGAACGCGGGGCGCGCGAAGGCGTCCCGACGGTCGCGTCGCCGACGGCCTGTCGCGCGATGGTCGAGATCATGCTGGGGCAGACCGACAAGGAAGGCATCCCGGACGGCGTGCCCGGCGTGCCGGTCGCCAACAAGACCGGCGCGATCGACTACACCCGCAACGACGTCGCCATCGTCGACCCGTTCGGCAACTCCCCGTTCGTGCTGGCCGTCATGACCGAAGGCGTCCGCTCGTACGGCGGCGTGTACCTCGGCATGCGCGAACTGGCCCGGACGCTCCAGCACCATTTGGCCGGCTCCAACGCTTGACCCTGACGCTGCGTCATGGTCTAGTCTCGAGGACGTGAGATCGACCGTGGAGACGAACGGCAGACTGCTCCAAGCCAAGGAGTTCGCAGAACGCGCGGGCGTCACCGTACGCACGCTGCACATCTACGACCGCGAGGGGCTGCTCGAACCTGCGACGCGCACCGAGGCGAACTATCGCCTCTACGGCGAGGAACAGCTCGAACGGCTCGAGCAGATCTTGGCGCTGCGCTTCGTCGGCTTCGGACTCGATCGCATCAAAGAACTCTTAGCGGGACCGCCCCGGCCGTTGATCGGGGCCCTGCGTATCCAGCGCGAGATCATCGCGCATCGGAAGCGCGGCTTGGAGGCGGCGATCGGCGCGATCGACGAGGCCGAACGCGCGCTCGCGGCCGATCCGTCGGCCGACCGCTGGAAGACGCTCCGCGACGTCATCGAGGTATTCAAGATGCAGCACGACGACGACTGGACCAAGAACTACTACACCGACGAAGACCGCGAGAAGCTCGCCGAAAAGATGAAGACGACCCCCAAAGAGGTCGTCGAAAGAGGTCAGAGCGATTGGGCCGCCCTGATCGCCGACGTCGAAGAAGCCGCCGCCCGCGGCGACGATCCCGCCGACCGGCCCGCGCAAGCCCTCGCCGCCCGCTGGAAAGACCTCGTCGGCCAGTTCACCCAAGGCGACCCCGGCATCACCAAAGGCCTCAACAAGCTCTGGAACGACCAGACCCACTGGCCCAAGGACTTCAAACGCCCCTACTCCGACGCCGCCGACGCCTTCATCAAAAAAGCGATGAACTGCAACGGCTGATGAAAAGGGACCGCCGCGATCGCTGCAGGCGGTCCCTCGACTTCACTTCGTTACGCTCGGGATGACAAGAGAGCCGGGCTCGCCCGCTCTCCCTACGAAGCGGTTTTTGGTTCGATGGTGACGGTGCCCATCGAATCCCCGACCCGGATCGCATCGAGCGCTTCAAAACCGTCGGTCATCTGGCCGAAGACCGTGTACTGATTGTCGAGGAAGCGCGCGTCATCGAGGCAGATGTAGAACTGCGAGCCGCCCGAATCCGGGTGCGACGAGCGGGCCATCGCGACCGTGCCGCGCACGTGCGGGCGTTCGTTGAACTCGGCCTTCAACCGGTAGCCCGG
>JANWKW010000138.1 GCA_025451135.1 Vulcanimicrobiia bacterium
GAACTCGAAGGCGTCTTCCGCGGCGCGGGCTGGAACGTCGTCAAGGTCGTGTGGGGCTCCGAGTGGGACCCGCTCTTCGCGAGCGAATCGACCGGCAAGCTGCTGCAGCTCGCGGAAGAGACGCTCGACGGCGACTATCAATCGCTGCGGGCCGGCGGTGCGTCGGCGGTGCGCGATCGGTTCTTCGGCAAGTATCCCGAGACGGCCGCGATGATCGCCGGCTGGGACGACGCGCGCGTCAACGGGCTGCGCCGCGGCGGACACGACCCGAAGAAGGTCTACGCCGCCTACGCGCGCGCGATGCAGCGCAACGGGAAGCCGACCGTGATCCTGGCCAAGACCATCAAGGGCTTCGGCATGGGCTCGTCGGGCGAAGGCCAGAACATCGCGCACCAGGCCAAGAAGATGCACGACGCGGACCTGCGCAACATGCGCGACGCGCTCGCCCTGCCGATCGCGGACGCCGATCTCGCGACGGTTCCGTTCTACAAGCCGGACGAGAAGAGTCCGGAGATGCAATACTTCCGCGAGCGCCTGAACGCGCTCGGAAGCGTGCCGGCGCGGCGCCGCAAGAGCACGGCGCTCGCCGTCCCCGATCTCTCCGCGTTCAAGGGTCAGCTCGAGGCGACCGGCGAGCGTCACATCTCGACCACGATGGCGTTCGTGCGCGTGCTCAGCGCCCTGCTCAAGGACAAGGTCCTGGGCAAGCACGTCGTGCCGATCGTCGCCGACGAATCGCGCACGTTCGGCATGGAGGGCCTGTTCCGCCAGCTCGGGATCTACTCGCACGTCGGCCAGAACTACACTCCCCAAGACGCCGACCAGCTGATGTGGTACCGCGAGGACAAGCAGGGCCAGATCCTCCAGGAAGGCATCGACGAGGCCGGTGCGATCTCGTCGTGGATCGCGGCCGGGACGTCGTACTCCAACCACGACGTGCCGATGATCCCGTTCTACATCTATTACTCGATGTTCGGGTTCCAGCGCATCGGCGATCTCGCGTGGGCGGCCGGCGACATGCGCACGCGCGGCTTCCTGATCGGCGGCACGTCCGGACGGACTACGCTCAACGGTGAGGGCCTCCAGCACGAGGACGGGCAGAGCCACATCATGGCCTCGTTCATCCCGAACTGCGTCTCCTACGATCCGACCTACTCCTACGAGCTGGCGACCATCATCCGCGACGGTCTGCGTCGGATGGTTGCGGAACAAGAAGACGTCTACTACTACATCACCGTGATGAACGAGAACTACGAGCATCCGGCCCTGCCGGCCGGCGCCGAAGAGGGTATCCTACGCGGCATGTACCTGCTGCGCGACGGCGGCAAGGACAAACAGGCACCGCGCGTGCAGCTGCTCGGTTCGGGATCGATCCTGCGCGAGGTCGAGGCCGCGGCCGACCTGCTGCGCGACGATTTCGGCGTGAACGCCGACGTCTGGAGCGCCACCTCGTTCAACGAACTCCGTCGCGACGGCATCGATACCGAACGCTGGAACCTCCTGCACCCGACCGAGAAGGCGCGCGTGCCGTACGTCGCCCAGTGCCTGCTCGGCCGCGCCGGTCCCGCGATCGCCGCGACCGATTACGTCCGCACCTACGCGGATTCGATCCGCCCGTATCTCGACCGGCGCTACGTCGCGCTCGGGACCGACGGCTACGGCCGCAGCGACTTCCGCACCAGCCTGCGGACGTTCTTCGAGGTGGACCGGCACTACGTCGCGATCGCGGCGCTCAAGGCGCTCGCCGACGACGGCGAGATCCCCGCGAGCGCGGTCGCCGAGGCGATCGCCAAGTACGGCATCGATCCGAACAAACCCAACCCGGTGACGGTGTAATACGATGGCCGATACGATCGACATCGTCGTCCCCGACATCGGCGACTTCGAAGGCATCCCGGTCATCGAGGTGTTGGCCAAAGCGGGCGACGCCGTCAAGAAGAACGACTCCCTGATCACGCTCGAGAGCGACAAGGCCTCGATGGAAGTCCCGTCCAGCAGCGACGGGACGATCGTCGAGATGCTCGTCAAGGTCGGCGACAAGGTCAGCAAAGGCACCGTCATCGCCAAACTGACCGGCAGCACCGCCTCGCCTGCAGCAGCGCCCGCGCCCGCCGCCGCTCCGACGGCTACGCCCGCCCCTGTCATCCCGAGCGTAGGGAGCGAAGCGACCGCAGTCGAGGGACAACCACCCAGCACGACGATCGTCGAACTGACCGTTCCCGACATCGGCGACTTCAGCGACATCCCGGTCATCGAAGACCTGATCAATGCCGGCGACGAGATCGCGAAGGAGCAGAGCGTCGTCACTCTCGAGAGCGACAAGGCCTCGATGGAAGTCCCGGCGACCGCGAGCGGCACGGTGCAAGACGTCCGCGTCAAGGTCGGCGACAAGGTCGCCAAAGGCACCGTGCTCGCGACCGTCGCGGTGAAAGCCGCGAGCGCTTCCTCCATCGCAACTGCACCTGCCGCAGCTGCACCTGCCGCAGCAGCGCCTCCCCCTGCAGCAGCCGTAGCACCCGCCGCTGTCATCCCGAGCGTAGCGAGCAACGCGAGCGCAGTCGAGGGACGACCGACCATTCACGCCTCCCCCTCGATCCGGCGGTTCGCGCGCGAGCTCGGCGTCGATCTGCGCGGCGTGCGCGGAACCGGTCCGAATGCCCGCGTCACCCGCGAGGACGTGCAAGGCTTCGTCAAGGCCGCGCTAGCCGGCGGCGCTTCCGCAGGCGCCGGGGCGCTCGCGGGTCTCCCGCCGTGGCCGACGGTCGACTTCGCGCAGTTCGGCCCGATCGAACGGACGCCGCTCTCGCGCATCAAGAAGCTCTCCGGCCCGAACCTGCATCGCAACTGGGTGCAGATCCCGCACATCACCAACTACGACGAAGCGGACATCACCGACCTCGAGGCGTTCCGCAACGAGATCAACGCCGAACAGGCGAAGACCGGCGGTCCGAAGCTCACCATGCTCGCATTCCTGGTCAAAGCCGCCGTGCGTGCGCTCGAGAAGTTCCCCGACTTCAACGCCTCGCTCGACGGCGACGCGCTGATCCACAAGGGCTACTACAACATCGGCTTCGCCGCCGACACGCCGAACGGTCTGGTCGTGCCGGTCGTCAAGAACGCCGACGCCAAGGGCGTGCTCGAGATCGCCGCAGAGAGCGCCGCCCTGGCCGCCAAGGCGCGCGACGGCAAGCTCGGACTTGCCGACATGCAGGGCGGCACGTTCACGATCTCGTCGATCGGCGGGATCGGGGGCACCGCGTTCACCCAGATCGTCAACGCTCCCGAGGTCGCGATCATGGGTGCGACCCGCAGCGCGATGAAGCCGGTCTGGGACGGCGAGGCGTTCGTGCCGCGACTGATGCTGCCGGTCAGCCTCTCCTACGACCATCGCGTCATCGACGGCGCTTCGGCGGCGCGCTTCCTCGTCTATCTCACCGCGCTGCTGAAAGACTTCCGTCGAACGGCGCTCTGATATGGACGTGCTCCGTGCGGCGTCTTATCAACGCGTCGCGTGGAAGAACGGCGGCGGCGTCACCGACATCGTCGAAGCTTTCCGCGGCGAGCCGTCCGCGTGGCGGATATCGATCGCACGGATCGACCGGGACGGGCCGTTCTCCGATTTCAGCGGCTACGATCGCACGATCGTCCCGCTTTCCGGCGGCGCGATCACGCTCGTCTTCGCAGCCGGCGAAGAGCGCCGGCTGACGCCGCTCGCGCCGTTCTCGTTCCCGGGCGAAGCCGCCGTCGACGCGCGGCTGGCCGGCGAGCCGGCGAGCGATCTGAACGTCATAACGCTGCGCGCGACGCACCGGCACGAGGTAGCGGTGATCGGCATCGGTGAGAACGGCGTCCCGATCGAAGCCGGCGATGCGTGCGGACTGCTCTACGTCGTCGAGGGGATCGCCGGGATCGCTGGCGAGACCGCCGGCGCCGGCGACGCGATCCGGCTCGACGCCGACATGCGCGCGATCGTCGAGGCGCGCGGCGGCCCGGTGACGGCTATCCTGGTGCGGATCTGCGCAGTGCCCAAGCCCCGCTGAGCCGTCCCGCGGTGGCGCCGCCGAGCATCGCGGGAAGCAGGATCGCGGTGCCCGCGATCCCACGTCCGGGCAGCAGCGCGATCGCGACCGCGACGAAGACGGCCATCACGATCAACCGGAAGGCCGTGAGCGTACCCGAACGGCGCAGTTCCGGATCGAGCCCGGCGCCGCGTGCCCGCACGCCGACGGCGAACTGCGCGCCGACTATGGCGAGCGTCGCGGCTAGCACGGCGAAATAGAAGATCACGGCGACGTCGATCTCGGCAGACGTCGCCCCCGGGAGCGGCCCGTAGTGCATGACCAGCTGCACGCCCAGGATCAAGAGCACGACGCCCGCCAATCCAGTGACGTAGAGCGCCGTCGAAGCAGGACGCGGCGCGAAATAGTCCTCGCCGATCCGGCGGTACAGCGTCCAGAGCCAGGCCGTCATCCCGAAGGTCCAGGCGAACGCGCTCAGATCCGGCAGCAGGGTCAGCGCGGTCAGGTGCGGCGGGAAGACGAGGCTCAGCGCGAGCTGCGCGAGACTGAAGCCGATGACGATGTCGCCGAAGCTCTCGAGACGTGCGGCATACCGCTCGTCGCGAGCGCTCGCGTGCCGCATCCGGTCGTCGTTCACTCGCTCGAACCGGCCGGGCGCCGAAGGCCCATCGCGTGCGTCAGGATCAGCGGGCCGACGCGCCCCGCGAGGATCAGGAACGGAAAGAAGATCAGAACGGTGATGGCGAAGATCCTCGGCCCGTGCGCGCCGCCGTAGCCGATCCCCGCCATCGCGATCGCGCTTACGAACAGCCGCATCGTCGCCGTCACCCCGCGCGCGCGCAGCGGTCCGTCCAAGAACGCCCAGCGCCTGTTCACCCCGTACAGGAAGAGCGCTCCCAGCAGGAGCTGCAGGAGCACGAACGATCCGAAGTACATCGCCAGCCCGTTCTTGATGTCGTTCGGGCCGTCGATTTGGATCGCGCGAAGGAGCACCTGCACCATGTAGACCATCAGCACGGCCGCGCCGAGCTGCCCGAAGTTCAGCGCGATGCTGAAGCTGTTCGGGATGAAGTAATGCTTGAAAAGATGGTTGTTGCGCACCCACAGCAGGCAGATCGTCCCGAACGTCC
>JANWKW010000139.1 GCA_025451135.1 Vulcanimicrobiia bacterium
CCGGCGGTGCCTTCCATGTCGCACGAGATGTAGACGTTCACGCGCGCACCAAGGCGGCGCCCGCGATGCGGAACGCGGCGACGAAGGCGCCATAGGCGCTCGGATAATCCGGCGCGACGAACCGGACCGTCCGGCCACCGATGCGGACGAAATCGGGCATCAGTTCGACGAAGTCGGCGCACTCGACGCGCGCGAGCTCGATCTCCATCGCGACCGGCGGCTCGAAGACGAAGGGCCTGGCTTCGGCCGCGCGGGCGACGGCGTCGCGCGCGCCGGCGCGGATGGCGCCGCAGGCGGCTTGCGGCGTGAGCGAGTCGGCCGCGTAGTAGCCGATCGCGTCCTTGACCGCGACGCCGGCGACCCACGGCATCTGGGCGCGCACGTCGCGCACGATGGTCGCGTCGCCGCTGACCATCAGCAGCGGGACGCCGTAGACGCCGGCGAACGCGGCGTTGAGCGTCGCTTCGCTGCAGACCGTGCCGTTGATGGTGACGTTGAAGATCGAATCGGACGTATACGTGTGTGCGAGCGTCGCGCCGGCCTCGCCGGCCTTCCCGTGATAGCCGGTGAAGAGCGCGCCCGCGAAACCGGGCCCGTAGCCCTGCGACATCGAGAGCGGCTTGCGGCCGCCGGAGATCACCCGCACGTCGTCGGGCAACTCGTCCCAGAGGAGGTTGCGCATGTCCCAATGCGAGTCGTTGATCACGAACTCCGTCGCTCCGCCCTCGCGCGCGCCGTCGATCGCGGCTCGCACCTCGCGCGACATGTAGCGCCGGTAGATCGGATACTCGGCGACGTTCGACGGGTCGCATTGCTCCCACGAACAGACGCCGGCCGTGCCTTCCATGTCGGCCGAGATGTATATCTTCACGAGTTCTGGCTCGCCAGGCCCTTCGTCGCCTCGTCGAGTCCGGCCGAGGCGGCGACGTTCTTCGGGTTGACCGCCAGGGCGCGCTTGTAGAGCGGGATCGCCTCGGCGTACTTGCCGACCGTCAGGTACATGTCGGCGAGCTGCGTGAGCGAGACGTCGTCCTTGGGATGGGCGGCGATGCGCGCCCGCAGGGCCTGGACCTGGGCCATCACGGCCGGCGGCGGTCCGCCCTGCACGTTGGTGTTCGCGGGCGCCTGCTTGGCGGCGCTCTTCTCGCCCGAACCGAGCACGGAGCCGTTGTTGCCGAAGCCGATCGCGACGAAGTAGACCATGGCCGCGACGAAGGCGATGGCGAGGACGAGGAAGATCGGGACGGCGGTGCGCGCGGGCAGACCGCGGGGCGTTTGATCGGACACGAAGAGTCGTTTGGACGCCCGGCGAACAATTCATTGTGCTCCCGTCCGAAGCCGATCTCCAGCTCCTGTTCGCGCGACTGAACTACGAACGCCTCAACGGCGAAGCGCCCGCGTGCCGGATCGCCTACAACGAACGCTTCTCCAACTCGGCCGGCCGGATCACGTACTCGGTGCGTCCGCTGCTCATCGAGCTCTCGCCCAAGCACTTTCGCAGATATCCCGAGGCGCTCGAGGAGACGCTGCTGCACGAGATGGTCCACGCCTGGTGCTTCGACCGGTATCGCGACACCGGCCATGGAGCGATCTTCAAGAAGAAGATGCGCGAGGTCGGGATCACGACCATCTACCACGACCTGGGCAGCGTCCGGGAGCTCAACGAGTCGTCCAAGCGGTACATCTTCCGGTGCGAGCACTGCGGCTTCGAGCTGCTCCGCAAGCGCCTGCCCTCCAAGCCGATGTCGTGCGGACGCTGCAACAAGACCCGGTTCGACAAGCGCTACCCGCTCGCGATCTTCGAGGTCCTGGAGACCCGGCCGCTCGGCACCACCCTCGAACGAGCCGCCCAAAAGGGCCGTAAGTAGAGCCTTCGCGACCAAAGTCGAGGCGGTCCGGGGGTCCGAGGAGCGAAGATAGCCGGGCTATGACCAACCACACCAGCACGATCCCGGCCGGCGTGCCGACCCGCACCGAGTCCGACTCGATGGGCGAGATCCTCGTCCCGGACGCCATGTACTACGGCGCCCAGTCGGCCCGCTCGCTGATCCACTTCGATATCGGCGACGGCGAGACGCCCCGCGACGTGATGCCGCGCCAGGTCGTCCGCGCGATGGCGACCCTCAAAAAGGCCGCGGCCCTGGTGAACCACGATCTCGGCAAGCTCGATGAAGAGAAGACGGATCTGATCGTGGCCGCGGCCGACGAAGTGATCGCCGGCAAGCTGTACGGCCACTTCCCGCTGCGCGTCTGGCAGACCGGGTCGGGCACGCAGACCAACATGAACGTGAACGAGGTCATCTCGAACCGCGCGATCGAGCTCTCGGGCGGCGCGATGGGCTCCAAGAAGCCGGTCCACCCGAACGACCACGTCAACATGTCGCAGTCCTCGAACGACACGTTCCCGACCGCGATGCACATGGCCGCCGCCGAGGCGATGGTCGAGATGCTCCCGTCGGTGAAGAAGCTGCGCGACGCGCTCGACGCCAAGGCCAAGCAATGGTCGCACATCGTCAAGGTCGGCCGCACCCATCTCCAGGACGCGACCCCGCTCACGCTCGGCCAGGAGTTCTCGGGCTACGTCAGCCAGCTGGACCGCGCGATGGTGGCCTGCACCGAGTCTCTGAACCACATCTACGACCTGGCGATCGGCGGCACGGCCGTCGGCACCGGCCTCAACGCGCATCCCGAGTTCGCCGACCGGATGGCCAAGAAGCTGGCCGAGCTGACCGGCCTGCCGTTCCGCTCGCACCCGAACAAGTTCGCGGCGCTGGCCTCGCACGACGACTTCGTGTTCGCTTCGGGCGCGCTCAAGACGCTCGGCGCGGCGCTGATGAAGATCGCCAACGACATCCGCTGGCTCTCGTCGGGTCCGCGCGCCGGTATCGGCGAACTGACGCTGCCGGAGAACGAACCGGGTTCGAGCATCATGCCGGGCAAGGTCAATCCGACCCAGTCCGAAGCGATGACGATGGTGGTCGCCCAGGTCTACGGCAACGACCTGGCCATCTCGTTCGGCGCCTCGCAAGGCAACTTCGAACTCAACGTCTTCAACCCGGTCATGATCTACAACTTCCTGCACTCGTGCAATCTGCTGCGCGACACGTGCACGATGTTCCGCGAGCACGCGGTCGAAGGCCTCGAAGCCAACGAAGGCAAGATCAAGGACTACCTGGACCAGTCGCTGATGACGGTCACGGCGCTCTCGCCGAAGATCGGCTACGACAAGGCGGCCGCGATCGCGAAACATGCGCACCATCACGGCCTCACGCTCAAAGATGCGGCCGTCGGGCTCGGCCACGTGACCGGCGACGAGTTCGACCGATACGTCATCCCGAAAGAGATGACGTACCCGAAGTAAGAAAAGGGAGCGGCTAGTTCGGGCGGTAGAGCGCGGTGGCGTGCGTCTCGAACGTGGCCGGGACGACGCCTGCGAGGGAAGGTCCCAACGTCTCGCTACTGTGCAGATCGAAGAACCAGTCGCGGACGAACGACGGATCGTCGAAGGCGAAGAGGTCGAGCGTCTCGGCGCGGGCTTCGTGTTCCATGTATCCAGCTTCGGTCGCGGAGTTGAAGAAATGCTGAATTCCGGGCGATTCTTATGGAATCTTTACCCGCCGGGAGGCCGCCCTTAGACGAGGCGGTGGAGGATCAACGCGCCGGCCGCGATCACCATCGCGACGCAGACCAGCGCCAGCAAGCGAGGGCCCGAGACCAAGCGCGAGAGCCGCGCGCCGACCGGGCCGCCGATCAGCCCGCCCAATACCAGCGGCACCACGTCCCCGAGCGCGATGTCGTGCTGCGCGGCGTGGGTCACCAAACCGACCGGCGAGGTGAGAAAGATGGTGAAGTGCGAGGTCGCCGCGATGACGTGGGCGGGCAGATCCGAGAGATAGAGCAGCGACGGGATGACGATCACGCCGCCGCCGACGCCGAACAGCGACGAGACGAAGCCGACGCCCAGCCCCACCGCCAGCGCCACCCGATACGACATGCCTTTGATCAGGTTCGCGCCGTCGTCGGCCACCCGGCCCGCAAGCCGACGCTTACGGTTGGCGTAGATGTCGGCCGTCACGGTCAACAGCAGTCCCGCGAAGATCCAGTCGAAGGCGACGGCCGGGATGTGCGCCGCCGCGACCGCGCCGAGGATCGAGCCGGGCAGTCCGCCGGCGGCCAGCAGCAGCCCGATCTTGACGTGCACGCGCTTCTGCAGGAAGTAGGTGAACGCGCCGCTCGCGCTGTTCGCCACGACGAGTGCGAGCGACGTGCCCGCGGCCTCGGCCGGCGCGAGCCCGAAGACGAGCCGCAGGATCGGCACGAGCACGAAGCCGCCTCCCAGCCCGACCATCGAACCGAAGATGCTCGACGCGAGCCCGGCCGCGAAGAGCTCGAGCGGGACCTGGTACGCGTTCAGAGCTTGGATGATCGGTCGCCCTTGATGCCGGTCACGTTGTAGATGCGGACCGGCGCGCTCTTGCCCTTGACCATCACCGGCTCCAGCTCGACCGCATCC
Organism: Vulcanimicrobiia bacterium; assembly: GCA_025451135.1. GTDB lineage: Bacteria > Vulcanimicrobiota > Vulcanimicrobiia > Vulcanimicrobiales > Vulcanimicrobiaceae > JALYSX01. Next base: position 4,514 of record JANWKW010000139.1, read on the forward strand.
ACGATATCGCGGACCAGGTCGTAGGTCGCCTGGCTGATGATGATCTCGCCGCCCTTGGCGACGTTGTAGAGGCGCGACGCCAGATTGACGTTGTCGCCGATGACGGTGTAGTTCATGCGCGAGCTCGCGCCCAGGTTGCCCATCACCACGTCGCCGGTGTTGATGCCCATCCCGACCGTGAACGCGCGCTTGCCCTGGGCTTCCCACTTCGCCGAGAGCTGCTTGATGAGCAGCTGCTGCTCGACCGCCGCGCGGACGGCCTTGGCCGGGTCGTCGGGCGTCTGGAACGGGGCGGAGAAGACCGCCATCACGCAATCCCCGATGAACTTGTCGACGTAGCCGCCGTACGTGAAGATCACGCCGAACATCGCATCGAAATACTCGTTGAGCTGGTCGGAGATCTCCTCGGGCGTCATCGTCTCGGACATCGCGGTGAAGCCGCGGATGTCGCTGTAGAAGATGGTCGCGACGACCCGGTTGCCCTTGAGGTGGAGGGCGTGGCGCGGGTCCTCGGTCTTGAGGATCTCGCCGACGATCGCCGGGCTGACGTGCATCCCGAACATCTCGGTGACCATCCGTCGCTGCGAATTCTCGGAGACGATCCGGTACAGCCCGACGAGCAGGGTGGCGAGCAGCATCGCGCCGGCGACGTGGATCAGGTCGAGCCAGTACAGGCGGTAGGCGTAGACCGCCACCGCGAGCTCGACGTAGGCGACGGTGCCGAGGAGCGCGAGCGCGATCCCGACGGGCGGCCGCAGCTCGGCGAGGCCGAATCCGACGAGCAGCGGCAGCAGCACGATCAGCGCGATCTCGAGCCACGCCGGGGCGGTGCGGATGAAGGTGGCTCCGACCAGCTGGTCGATCAGGCGTGCATTGGCGTAGAGGCCGGGGAAGTGGCCGTCGTCGGCGGTCGCGACGAAGTCGCCCAAGCCTTCGGCGGTCGCGCCGATCAGCACGATCCGACCCTGCACCAGGGTCCGCAGATCCGCGATCGGCTCGGTCATGGCGTTCGCGAACGAGACCTCCTGAGCGATCGAGAGCTGTCGCGATGCCGTTCCATCGGGGGCCTGGTGCTGGACGAGCCGAGCCGGAAGGAAGAGCAACGTACCCTCGTAGAGCGGCGGGGGCGCCAGACGTCTGCCGGTGTAGCGCTCCACCGCGGCGGCCGCGAGCGACACGAACCGCCGGCCGGCATTCGTTCCGACGCCGCCGGTGGTGGTGATGACCGGCGGCTGCCCGATGAAGTACCCGCCCGGATCATCGAAGGTCGTGTAGCCGAGCGCGGCCGCGAACGGCGCGAGATCCGATGCGGTATCGGATCTCCCGATCTGGCCGCCGCTGGCGGTCGTGAGGTCGTACGTCAGGACGGTCGGCATGACGCGCATGCCGGCGGCGAAGGCGCGGTCTTGCGTTGCGTCGGTCGCGTTCTCTAGGAAATTGATATCGAAGACGGCGACGTTCGCGCCGGCGGCGTGGAGCCGGGTAAGGAGCCGGCCGTAGACGCTCCGCGGGAACGGGAACGGCGGCAACCCGGCGGCCGGCGCGCCTTTGGCCGATGGGTCGTCGATGGCGATCATCGCGAGCGCGCCGCTCGGATCGAGCCGCTCGGAGACGTTGGCCAGGCCGAACGCGCCGGCGTTCTCGTAGGCGTTCTGATGCACGACGTAGTCGCCGACCCGGCTGAAGAACGGCGCGGCGTTCGGATCGATCAGATAGAAGCCGAGCCCGACGAAGGCGGCGAACGCGGAAAGCGCGAGCGCGACGGCCAGCGTGCGCGCGCGTGCTTTCATCTGGGAAGGCTACCCGTTCGCGCGGCCGATGTACCCGCGATCGCGCGTGTCGATGCGGATGGTGTCGCCGGATTCGATGAAGAGCGGGACCTGGACGGTCGCGCCGGTCTCGAGCTTGGCCGGTTTGAACGTGTTGGTCGCCGTGTTGCCCTTGAAGCCCGGATCGGTCTCGACGATCTTCAGTTCGACGTGGGCCGGCAGTTCGACGCCGATCGGCACGTCGCCGTGGAACTGGACGTCGACGATCATGCCGTCCTTGAGGAAGTCAGCCGGGTCGCCGATGATCTCGCGCTGGAGCGTGACGTTCTCGAACGACTCCTGGTCCATGAAGTGGAAGCCGTCGGCGTCGTTGTAGAGCATCGACATCTGGCGCTTGTCGACGGTCGCGCGCTCGAGCTTCTCGCCGGCGCGGAACGTGCGCTCGACGGTCGAGCCGGTTTTGACGTTCTTCAAACGCGTCCGCACGAACGCCGAACCCTTGCCGGGCTTGACGTGGAGGAACTCGATGACGGTCCAGAGGTTGCCCTCGATGAGGATGGTGACCCCGTTGCGGAAGTCGTTCGATGAAATCATGACCCGCCCCAATACGGAGCGAAAGGCAATTAGCCCTGGTTAGGGGTGGTCTTGCCGAACCGGATCCGGTTCTCGGTCCCCGAGCGGAGGCGCTCGATATTCTCGCGGTGGGCGTAGACGATCAGGGCCGCGATCGCCAGGCCGTAGAGCGTCAGGACGGGCGAATGGGTGAGGAGCCACAGGGCCGGAATGGCGATGACGCAGGCC
>JANWKW010000140.1 GCA_025451135.1 Vulcanimicrobiia bacterium
TGGAACCCAAGCGCGAGCCGCAGCGCGGCATCCCGCCCACGATCTCGCCCGAGCCTGCGTAGTTGACCCGCCGTCTGCTGGCCGTCGCGCTGACGCTTGGCCTGGCGTGCGGCGGCGCGGCCGCGGCCGCTCCCGCACAGACCAACGGCGCGCTGCCGCACGGCGGTGCCTACGTGCTCCGTCCGGATCCCGGCGCCTCCACCGCCTCGCTCGCGCTCTGGTTCCGCGCGCCCAGCGACGGATACGACGGCGCCGCTCCCGGCATCGCCCAACTGGCCGCCGCCTCGTGCGCCGCAGTGCGGCTCGCCGGCGGAAAGTCGCTGGCCGATCAGGTGCGCTCGCTCGGCGGGCGTCTGGTGCTGGGCGGCGAGCCGGACATGGTCTCGATCGACGTCATCGTGCCGGCCGGCGGCGCGCGCCGGGCGCTGGCCGCGCTGACCTCCGCCTACTTCGCGTCGACGCCCGACGCCGCGGCCTACGCGCTCGCGTTGCGCGATTCGGCGGTCCGCGGCGTCGAGCGCCGGTACTCGCCCGATCTCGCGATGCACGATGCGATCCTGGCCCGGATGTTCGCGTCCGGCCCGGCCCGCGTCGCCGTGCTGCCCGGGACGGCCGACGCCTACACCGGCATCCCGCTGGCGAGCGTGGCCGCATTCGCCAAGCGCGCCTTCGCATCGCCCAACGCCTTTCTCGCCCTGGCCGGCGCCCTGGACGCATCCGTGCTCGAGGCCGTCACCGACGGCGACCCGAGCGCGCCCGCGACCGCCGCGTCGATCGACTCGCAGTTGGCGCCGGCCGGAACCACCGCGAGCGTCACGACCGCCGTCTCGGGAATCGTCTACGGCTATGCCGGACCGTCGATCCGCGACGAGCGCGCGTCGACCGCGCTCGACTTCATCAGCGACTATCTGTTCGATCCGGATCGCGGCGTCGTCTCGTCGCGGCTGCGCGATACGCAGGCCGACGTCACCGGCCATTTCCTGACGTTCCACGATCCGGGCGTGACGGTCGTCAGCATTTCGGGCGGCGATCTGGAACTGGCCGGTACCGAGGTGCGCGCGGCCATCGCCGCGATGGCGACGCCGCTCTCGGCCGATGCCTTCGCGGCCGCCCGGCGCGCGTTCGCGTATCGCAGCGCGCGCGGTTGGTCGTCGCCGGCCGCATTGGCCGACGACCTGGCCTGGTATGCGGTCCAGGGCAACGCGGCCTACGCGCCCGGCGACGCGAGCGGGACGTACGCCCTCAGCATCGCGTCGCTCGATCCGGCCTTCGTCGCGAGCGTCGCGCGTCGGTATCTGCAGACGCCGACGGTCGTGCACCTGACGGCCGAGAAGGGGAGCCCGTCGTGATCGCCGCCATCGCGCTGGCCGCGCACGGTCTCGCGCCCCCACCCACCGTCATCCGCGCCGACGGCGTCACCGTCGTCGCGCAACCCGACACCGCGTCGACGCTGGCCGGCACGATGCTCTTCGTCCGGGCCGGTCTCGATCGCCAGAGCTTCGCGCAGAGCGGCCTGGCGGCCCTGACCGCCGAGACGATCCTGCAGACGCCGTCGGCCGGCGGCGCGCCGTTGCGCGGCGCGATCGCGGCCGCCGGCGGTTCGATCGGTTACGTCGTCGATCCGCAGAGCGTCCGGTTCTACGTCGAAGGTCTCGGCCCCGACGAGGACCGTCTGCTCGCGTTGTTCGCGTCGGCGCTGCGCGCGCCGGATTTCTCGCCCGCGACGGTCGGGCGCGCGCGCGCCGCGCTGGATCGCTCGATGGGCGCTCGCAGCGCGCTCGGCATCGGACTGCAGATGCTCGACGGAACGCCCGCCGCCGGGACGGCCGTCTCGCTCGCGCAGTTCGTGCCGGATGATGTCCGCGCGTTCTACGCGCGCGCGTATCGCGCGGGCGGAGCGCTCGTCAGCGCGGCCGGCGCGATCGGGCCGGCCGCGACCTACGGCAGTCTCGCGTCGGCGCTTGCGCCCGGGGTTTCGAGGCCGGTCGTCGCGACGATCCCGCCGGTGGCGGGCGCCTCGCACGAGCTGATCTCGCGTCGCGACATCGACGTGCCGTGGCTGGTCGCGCGCTATCCCGCACCCGGCTACGGGAGCGCGGATTTCGGCGCGATGCTGGTGCTGGCGTCGTTCGTGGATAAGACGCTCGGCACGGTCGCGCAGCTCCCGACCCTGATCTCGCGCACCAGCGCGGATTCGGCGGTCGGCTCGATCTACGCGTTCGACCGTCCGTCGTCGAACCTGACCGTCTACTTGTACGGCGGTCTCGGCGAGCCGAGCCAAGCCTTCTCGACGGCGCTCGGCGTCTTCAAGGCGCTCGGCGGCGCGCCGATCGTCGGATCTCTGGACGAATTCAAGGCCGAGGCGCGCGGACGGTTCGCGCGGGATATCGAGTCGCTCGAGGATCGCGCCTGGATCGCCGGCATCTTCGCCCAGAGCGGAGGTTCTGCCGACTATCTCGGGCGGACGTTCGCGTCGATCGACGCCGTCACGTCGGCCGATCTGCGCCGGGTCGCGCGTCGATATCTTGGCGATCCGACGATCGCCCTCGTACTGCCGCGCCAAGGCGGCTGAGCGGCGCGTGCGCGTCGCGCTCGTCCACGACTACCTGAACCAGCTCGGCGGCGCCGAGCGCGTCTTCGCCCACTTCGCGGATGCGTGGCCGGACGCGCCCGTCTACACGGCCCTCTACGATCCGCGCGTGGCGGCCGGCATCGTGGCGCCGGACCGGATCCACGCCTCGTTCCTGGCGGTCCTGCCGGGCGCGAACCGGTATTTCCGGGCGCTCGCTCCGTTCTATCCGCGCGCGTTCGAAGCGTTCGATCTCTCCGGATACGACACCATCGTGAGTTCGACCACGGCCTGGGCCAAGGGCGTCATCGTCCCGCCCGGCGCGATCCACGTCTGCTACATCAACACCGTGTCGCGCTTCACGTTCGACGCGGATCGCTACGTCGGCGGCTTCGGCCTGGGCGCGCTCGCGCGTCCGGCGATCGCGCGCCTGGTCGCGTGGGACAAACGCGCGGCGATGCGCCCGACCCGGTTCGTCGCCAACTCCCGCAACGTCGCCGACCGGGTGAAGACGTTCTACGGCCGCGACGCGGACGTGCTCCCGTGTCCGGTCGACGTCGATCGCTTCACCGTCGGCGCGGGCCGCGGCGACTACTTCGCGATCGCGTCGCGTCTGCTGCCGTACAAGCGCATCGATCTCGCGATCCGCGCCGCCGCGATCGCGCGCGTCCCGCTCAAGATCGCGGGGACGGGACCGGCCGAACGCGCGCTGCGTGAACTGGCGCGCGGCACGACGACCGAGATGCTCGGCTACGTCAGCGATGCCGACGTGAACGCGCTCCTGGGCGACGCGCGCGCCGCCATCCTCCCGGGAGAAGAAGATTTCGGTCTGGTCCCGATCGAAGCCGCGGCAGCCGGCCGTCCGACCATCGCCTATCGCGGCGGAGGCGCGCTCGAGACGATCGTCGAGGGACGGACCGGCGCGTTCTTCGACTTGCCCACCCCGGAGTCGCTCGCTCGGGCGCTCGCGAGCTTCGATCCGGCGGCCTACGACCCGCAGCTGCTCCGAGCGCACGCCGAGACGTTCGCGCCGGCGCGATTCGTCGCGCGTCTCAAGGAGATCGTCGCAGCAACGCGAGCGTGACGCGGGCGGGAGCGTCGCGGTCGATGCGCTGGACGCGCACCAGCGACCGGGCGCGCAGGCGTCCGCGGGAGGTCGGATCGTCGCGCATCTCGCGCAAGGCGTTCGCCCACGCGTCGACGTCGTGCGGCGGCAGCAGCATCGCCGCGCCGTCGCAGGCCTCGGGCAGTCCGGCCGCATCGGAGGCCAGCACGGGCGCGCCGCAGGCCATCGCCTCGACCGCGGGCAGACCGTAGCCCTCCGCGTACGACGGCACCGCCACCGCGAGCGCGTTCGCATAGAGCGCGCGAAGTTCGCCATCCGTCGGCTTCGCATCGGCCGTGTCGATCAGCGCGACCTCGCCGCGCGGAAATGCCGCCGCGAACGCGGCCCGCAGCATGGGCGCGTTCTTGCGTTCTTCGGGACCGCCCACTACCAAGACGAACGGATCGCGCCCGTCCGGAGGGACCGGCTCCCAGAACGCGTCCGGCACGGCGGGGGCGATCGCGATCGCGTCGCGATCGATGCCGAGCTCGCGCGAGATCTCGCCGGCCGACCACTGCGAGATGGTGGCGAACGCATCGGCTTCGCGCGCCGCGCGCCGGATCGGTGCCTGTTCGCGCCAGCGCGCGACGAGGTTGCGATGGGGCTGGGTGAACGCGAACGCATCGTAGATGGTGACCGCTTTGCGGGCACCGGCCGCGAAGCGGATCCCGTTCCACGGATACCAGACCGCGTCGAACCCGCCGTCCTTGGCCGCCCGCGCGGTCGCGCGATCGAGCAAGGTCACCTCGAGCTCGGGATCGCGCTCCCAGGTCGCGAGCACGTGACGGACGTAGCGGCCCATCCCGCGCCGGTCGGCCGCCAGATTGCTCGCGTCGACCGCGATGCGGAAGGGCACCGTCAGCCGCCGGCGACCTTCGGGAAGAACTCGAGCGCGACCAGCGTGAGCAGGTTGAAGGCGCCGTGCGCGATCATCGATGCGTAGGCGTTGCGGGTCAGGTAGTACACGCCGCACAGCACCACGCCGACGAGCGCGAGCGGAAAGGCGTTGTACGGGTCGCCGTGCGCCAGTCCGAACAGGATCGAGCTGAGGATCGCTCCGGTCCAGAAGCCGCCGTAGCGCAGCCCCACGTTGAAGACGAAGAGCCGGAAGACCGACTCCTCGACGACCGGCGCCAAGATCGCGGCGAAGAAGGCGAAGATCCCGATCTGCCAGGGCGCGCGCAGCGCCAGGAAGAGCCGCTCGGTCTGCTGCGAATGGTCGCCGGTGTGGGTCAGGGCGCTGACGGCGCTAGCACCGAGGGTCACCAGGATCACGCCGCAGATCACGCCGGCCAGGGCGATCCCGACCGCGCGCAGATCCGGGCGCCTGAATCCGAGTTCGCGCAGCGAGAGGCGCGCCGCGCGCGGAAGCGCGATCAGCACCGCGACCGGGACGAAGATCTCCGCGAGCGCGCTCAAGACGACGATCCAGATGCCGTCGATGCGGCGGGTCGCGGCGAAGCTCGGTGCGACGAATTGCGCGACGATCACCGCCAGGATGACGCCCGCGGCCAGCGCCGCCAGGATCAGGCCCAGGACCGCGGCGATGCCGCCCGGCCTAAAGGCGTCCTGCGGCCAGCGCGTCGGCCAGGCGGGCGAAGGCGGCGAGGTCGAGCTGTTCTCCACGGATCTCCGGTTCGAGCCCGGCATCCGCGATCGCGCGCGCGACCGGTTCGCGCGGGAGAACGAGAGCGAGCATCAGCGAGTTGGCGAGCGTCTTGCGGCGGTACGCGAATGCCGCGCGGACGACCTGCATGAAGAGCGCTTCGTCGCGCGTCGCGACGGCGGGCGCGTCGCGCCGCACCAGACGCACGACGGTCGAGTCGACCTTCGGCGGCGGGAAGAAGGCGCGCGGGCCGAGGGTGAACGCGCGCTCGACGTGCATCGCGTACTGCACCGCGATCGAAAGGCTGCCGTAGGCGGGCGTGCCGGGCTTGGCGATCAGGCGGTCGACCACGTCGCGCTGCAGCATCGCGACGATCGTCTCGGGGCCGCCGCGCATCTCCACCAGTCGCATCAAGACCGGCGTGCCGACGTTGTAGGGAAGGTTGCCGGTCGCGCGCCAGCGCCGCCCGGCCGCGAACGCCGCGTAGTCGAACGTCATCGCGTCGCCGTGCAGGATGGTCGCCGCCGCGAGGTCGGCGCGCCCGCGCAGGATCGCGACCAGCGGATCGTCGATCTCGAGCGCCGTCACGTCGCCGCCTTCGTCGAGCAGCGCGCGGGTGAGCGCGCCGGTGCCGGCGCCGATCTCGAGAATTGGGAGCGGCGCGTCCGAAGACGCGCCGTCGAGGGCCAGGCGGGCGATCCGATGGGTCGCCTCGCCGTCGATCAGGAAGTTCTGGCCGAAGCGTTTCTTCGGCGTCAGGCCGTACGCGCTCAGGAGCGCGCGCGGATGGTCTTCCAAGGCGCTGCGGTCGCTACAGCCGGTACACGGTGACCGCTCGTCGTCCGAAACGCAGCGCGTCGGTGAGCGAGTTGAAACCGAGATCGATGCGGTTGCCGCGGATCGCGCCGCCCGTATCGCCGGCGACGGCATAGCCGTAACCGGGGATGTAGAGCCGCGTGCCGAGACGGATCACGCGCGGATCGACCGCGACGATGCCGTGTCCGGCGGGACGGCCGCTCGCCGTGATGCCGGAACAGCCGTAGCAGTTCGCGGTATACGCGGTCGCGACCATCGTCAGCGCGGCGCGGGCCACGTACGCGGTCTTGTCGAGACCGCGTCCTTCGAAGCGGACGAATGCGTCGTACTCGCCGACACCTTCGGCGATGACGCGCGGCTTCGCCGAGCGGAGCACGCGCGTCTCGACGACGTTCTTCGCGATGCGTCCGCCGTCGCGTTGGGTGAAGCGCACCATCGTCTCGCGCAGGCCCGGCGTCCCGGCGGAGAGGACCTTGGTCCTCCCGGGCGCGAGCGAGAGCGAGATGCGGTGCACGGTCTTCGCGGCGATCGGCTGCCGGACGGTGCGCGTCCAGTTGGCCACGCGCACGACCCGAACGGTCTCGTTCGGCGTGAGTCGCGCGGCCAGCGACGGATGCACTTCGTCGTAGGCGCCGAGCGTGACGCCCTGCTCTTCGAGCAGCGCGCCGACGTCGTCGGCCGCGCTCTGGAGCTGGGTGGTCGTCCGTCCGGCGACGATCGTCACCGTGACGGCCGGTCGCGTCGGGGCGGCCGGGATCCCCGGAGCGGCCCATGCCGCGCTCGGGTGGGTGGTAAAGCCGGCTATCGTAAGTCCGGCGGTGAGAACGCTAACGGCAAGTAGGTGGCTTGCACGCATCGGGCTGCGTCCTATCAACCTAGGCTCCTCTCTCTGCAACACCGGCCGAGACGCCGCCAGGCGCCAAGACACTCCGAGCACGGCAGTGCTCTTCGATCACAGGGTTCGTAGTGGTTGACGGATCCTCAATCAAGGGAAACGCCATCGGACCGATCGTCGCGCTGGAGCTCCTGGGAACTCCGAGCGGGGGTGGTATCGGTCAGGTAGCCGCTCCCGGCGGCATACCGAAGGGACCACTCGCGGGGTGGTCCGGCAACTCGGGCACTATATCATGGGCCCGCGAGCCCAGCCATATGCCAAATGTCGTACTGACAGAAGGTCTAACCTCCATTTCGCACTCCGGGTCGCCGGAGCCCTTCCAAGCGGGCTACGGAGGCGCGAAGGGTCGCTCGCGGAACCCTCGGCGACGTGCAGCACTTGCGGGTCGGCTTCTTCACCGAGGTCTATCGCCCGGTCGTCAACGGCGTGGTCGCGTCGGTCGACGCGCTTGCCGAAGGCTTGCGGGCCGGCGGCCACGAGGTGTACTGCTTCACGCCCAAAGTGCCCGGCTACGAAGAGGCCGACGGCCCCGTCTTCCGGATGCCCTCGCTGCCGCTGCCGGATACGCCCTACCGGCTGACGCTGCCGCTGGTCCGGCGCCGCAACGTCCAGGGCGTGATCAAGCGGCTCTCGATCATCCACGCGCACTCGCCGTTCATCACCGGATGGATGGGCCTGCGCTACGCGCGCCGGTACAACATCCCGTTCGTCTACACGTATCATACGAAGCTCGAGGAGTACGCCCACTACGTGCCGTTCGACGAGACGGCGACCCGGATGGCCGCCGAGACGCTGACGCGGACGTTCGCCGACATGACCGACGCGGTCGTCGTCCCTACGCTGGCGATGGGCGAACGGCTGCGCGAACTGGGGGTAGGGGCCCGCATCGAGATCATCCCGACCGGCATCGACCTGCAGAAGTTCGGAGGCGGCCGGCGCGACCCGCAACTGCGCGAGCGGGTCGGCGCGGGCGGGCGCCGGATGCTGTTCTTCGTCTCGCGCCTGGCCCGCGAGAAGAACGTCGATCTCCTGATCTCGGCGCTGGCCCGCAGCGCTCCGGACCTGCACTTGGTGATCGGCGGCGACGGCCCCGAACGGGACGCGCTGATCGCGCTGGCCGAGGCCGAAGGCGTGGCGGGCCGGACCACGTTCTTGGGCGCGGTCGAGCGCGATACGCTGCCGGACCTCTACGCCTCCAGCGACGCGTTCGTCTTCCCGAGCACGACCGAGACGCAGGGCCTGGTCCTGGCCGAGGCGCTGGCGGCGGGCGCGCTGGTGATGGCGGCCGACGCTCCGACCAATCGCGACGTGCTGGGCGGCGCCGGCAAGGTGCTGGCCTCGACCGTCGTCGCCTTCGCGCGCGCCTTCGACGACGTCCCGGTGGAGCCGGACGGCGCCGAGGCCGAGCGGGCGCGCCGCAGCGCCGGCCGGTTCTCGATCGAGACCCAGACCGAGCGGATGCTGTCCCTCTACCGGAGCCTCTGGGACCCGATCGCGCACGATTGACATCGAACGTACGTTCGATGTATGATGGGTACGAGGTTGTCATGAGCAGTCGCAAAACCGTACCCCTGGTCGAGGCCACCGTCGGATACGCCGCAGACGACGCCGGTATCGGAGTCGCGTACGCGTCGATCGCGACCATTGCCAACGCCTCGCCGGCCTTGCTCCGCGTCCCCTTCCAGGTCCGGCGCTACGCCGGGCTCTCCGGCCGCGAGATCGGCTACGCCGCGGTCACGGCCGTCGCGACCGCCTTGCGCGACCGCAAGGTCCGCCGCGTCCGGTTCGCCGTTCCCGACCAGGAGCTGATCCACGACCTGAGCGAGCGCCGCGCCCTGCCGCAGCCGCTGACGCTTCCGTATATCCGGCTCGGCTGCGCGTTCAACCAGTTCAGCCAGTGCGACGTCGTCGCGGGCGGCAACGACGATCTCTCCGGTCGCGCGCGGGCCGAAGTCGCGCTCCACATCGCTGCCTAGTCCGACCGCAACGATCGCGCTCGCGCGATCGTTGCTCGGCGCGACGCTGCGCCACACGACCCCGGCCGGAGCCGCCGCCGGGCGCATCGTCGAGGTCGAAGCCTATCCTCCGGGCGATCCCGCGAGCCACGCGTATAACGGCTTGCGGGTTCGCAATGCCTCGATGTTCCTAGGCCCGCTGCGGGCCTACGTCTATCGGATCTACGGGACGTCGTGGTGCTTCAACGTCACGAGCGAGCCCGAAGGCGTCGGCGCGGCGGTGCTGATCCGCGCACTCGAACCACTCGACGGCATCGCGCTCATGGAGGCGCGACGCGGGACGTCGGTCCTACGCGACCTCTGCCGCGGGCCGGGCCGGCTCTGCACCGCCCTCGCCATCGACGCGTCAGTCGACGGCGCCGGTCTCGCGTCCGGCGGCCCGCTCGAACTCGAGCCGGCGGCGGGGCCGGTCCGGGTCGGTCTCTCGGCCCGGATCGGCATCACCAAGGCCGCCGACCGGCGCCTGCGCTTCTATCTGCGCGGGAGTCCTTACCTGAGCGGGCCACGCTCGCTCTCTCCTTGATTCCCCGGGGGGCCTGTGCTACTATCGCCTGGACATCCCCCCTCGTACTCGTCACCGCCGCGAAGTTGGCAGCCTCGCCTCTTGCGTCGTAATTATGATGACGGGTCCGACTCTACGAGAGAGACACTCCGCTGCAAACCGAACATCGCCCGAATAACAACGGGCAGCAGGGCGGAGGCCGCCGCCGACGCGCGCGCCGCCGTCAACCCTTTGGCAACAATCCCCAGAACCAGCATCAGCATCACGATTTTCCGCAGGCCGAACCCGTCGGTCCGCCGCTGCTGACGGCCGCCGATCTCGAAGAGAAGACGAAGAGCGAGCTGGTCGAGATCGCCGTCGGTTTCGAGATCGAGATCCCGTCGCCGGCCAAGGTCAAGAAAGACGAGATCGTCGCGCAGATCCTGGCCGCGCAGCAACAGCGCTCGGGCCTCGAGATGGCCAGCGGCATCCTCGACATGCTTCCCGAGGGCTACGGCTTCTTGCGCCGCGAGGGCTACATCCTCGGCCCCGACGACATCTACGTCAGCCAGTCGCAGATCCGGCGCTTCGAACTTCGCCGCGGCGATCTGGTCGAAGGCCAGGTCCGGCGCCCCAAAGAGGGCGAGAAGTTCTACGGCCTGATCCGCGTCGACAAGATCAACGACCTCGAGCCCGAGAAGATCCGCGGCCGCCGCAACTTCGAAAAAGGCACGCCGATCTATCCGCAGGAGCGTTTCAACCTCGAGGTTCGCGCGACCCAGCTCTCGACGCGCGTCATCGATCTGTTCTGCCCGATCGGCAAAGGACAGCGCGCGCTGATCGTCTCGCCGCCGAAGGCCGGTAAGACGACCCTGCTCAAGAACATCGCCAACGCGATCACGATCAACCATCCGGAAGCGCACATCATCGCGCTGCTCGTCGACGAGCGTCCGGAAGAGGTCACGGACATGCGCCGCACGATCGACGGCGAAGTCGTCGCCTCGACGTTCGACGAGCACCCCGAGAACCACACGGCCGTCTCCGAACTCGCGATGGAACGCGCCAAGCGTCTCGTCGAGCTCGGCAAGGACGTCGTGATCCTGCTCGACTCGATCACCCGTCTGGCGCGCGCCTACAACCAGGTCATCCCGAACTCCGGCCGGACGCTCTCGGGCGGTCTCGATACGGCGTCGCTGCACAA
>JANWKW010000141.1 GCA_025451135.1 Vulcanimicrobiia bacterium
CGTGGCCGGCACCTGGAAGGACCTGACCGACTCGGTCAACTTCATGGCCTCCAACCTGACGTCGCAGGTCCGCAACATCGCGAAGGTCACCACCGCCGTCGCCACCGGCGACCTCTCGCGCAAGATCACGGTCGACGTGCGCGGCGAGATCGCCGAGCTAAAAGAGACCATCAACACCATGGTCGACCAGCTCAACGCGTTCGCGTCGGAAGTCACCCGCGTCGCGCGCGAAGGCGGTTCGGAGGGCCAGCTCGGCGGTCAGGCGCGCGTCGAGGGCGTCAGCGGCATCTGGAAAGACCTCACCGACAACGTCAATACCATGGCCGCCAACCTGACGAGCCAGGTCCGCGGTATCGCTCAAGTCGTCACCGCGGTCGCCAACGGCGATCTCAAGCGCAAGCTGACGCTGCAGGCGCGCGGCGAGATCGCGCAGCTGGCCGAGACGATCAACGAGATGATCGTGACGCTGGCGACCTTCGCCGATCAGGTCACGACGGTGGCGCGCGCCGTCGGTTCCGAAGGACGGCTGGGCGGCCAGGCGGCCGTCCCCGGCGCGGCCGGACTGTGGCGCGACCTGACCGACTCGGTCAACCAGCTCGCGGCGCAGCTCACCGACCAGATCCGGGCCATCTCCGAGGTCGCGACCGCCGTGACCAAGGGCGATCTCTCGCGGACCATCGAGGTCGCCGCGCGCGGCGAAGTCGGCGAGCTGACCCGCAACGTCAACGAGATGATCCAGAACCTGCGTCTGACGACCAACAAGAACACCGAGCAGGACTGGTTCAAGACCAACCTGGCGCGCTTCAGCGCCATGCTCCAAGGTCAGCGCGATATGGCCGCGGTCAGCAAGATGATCATCTCCGAGCTCGCGCCGCTCGTCTCCGCCCAGGCCGGCGCGTTCTACGCCGTCACGCTCCAGGAAGGCGAGGCCGTCCTCGATCCGATCGCGACCTACGCGATGCCCAAGCGCCGGATGATCCACGGCTTCTTCCTGGGCGAAGGCCTGGTCGGGCAATGCGCCGTCGAGAAGCAGCGGATCATCCTCTCCGACGTGCCGACCGAGTATCTGACGATCGGCTCGGGCGTCTCCAAGAGCAAACCCGCCGAGATCGTGGTGCTCCCGGTGCTCTTCGAGGGCGAGGTCAAGGCGGTCATCGAGCTCGCGTCCCTGCACGGCTTCGGCGAGATCCAGTTGCTGTTCCTCGACCAGGTCATGCAGTCGATCGGCGTCATGCTCAACACCATCGAGGCGTCGACCCGGACCGAGGAACTCCTCAAGCAATCGCAATCGCTCACGTCGGAGCTGCAATCCCAGCAGAACGAGCTCAAGCAGACCAACGACGAGCTCGAAGAACAGGCCCGCCTGCTCCAAGAGCGCAACGCCGAGGTCGAACGCCGCACGCGCGAGATCGAAGAAGCCCGCACCGAGCTCGAGAAGAAGGCCGAGCAGCTCTCGCTCACCTCGAAGTACAAGAGCCAGTTCCTCGCCAACATGTCGCACGAACTGCGCACGCCGCTCAACAGCCTGTTGATCCTCTCCAAGCAGCTGGCGGACAATCGCGAAGGCAACATGACCGGCAAGCAGGTCGAGTTCGCGCAGACCATCCGCTCGGCCGGCAGCGACCTGCTGACGCTGATCAACGACATCCTGGACCTCTCGAAGATCGAATCGGGCACGACCGCGATCGTGCTCGAAGACGTGCCGATCGCCACGATCGAGAACGACGTCCGCAGGACCTTCGGCCAGATGGCCGCCGATAAGGGCCTGCACTTCGAGGTCGGGCACGACGCGAACGTCCCGTCGAGTCTGACGACCGACCCGACGCGCCTGCAGCAAGTCCTCAAGAATCTCGTCTCGAACGCCCTCAAGTTCACCAGCAGCGGCAGCGTGAGTCTGCGCATCTCGCGCGTCCCCGGCCGAGGCACGAGCGCAAGCGCGCTCGCGTTCGCCGTCAAGGACACCGGCATCGGGATCGCGCCCGACAAGTACCACGTGATCTTCGAGGCCTTCCAGCAAGCCGACATGAGCACCGCGCGGAAATTCGGCGGGACCGGACTGGGCCTGGCCATCAGCCGCGAGATCGCCGGCCTGCTCGCGGCCGAACTCGACGTCGAGAGCGCTCCGGGCGCCGGCAGCACCTTTACGCTCGTCCATCCGCTCGACCTAGGCGTCCAGGTGGACGCGCGCCGCCTCTCCATCTCGGGCGGCGACGCGCCCGCTCCGCCCGCACCGGCGAGCGCGCCGGAGGACGATCGCGAGACCATCGGATCGGACGACCGCATCCTGCTGGTCGTCGAAGACGACCCGACGTTCGCCAAACTGCTCGCCGAGTTCGGGCGCGAGCGCGGATTCCGCACGCTGATCGCGCACACGGCCGCCGAGGCGATCGGTCTGGCAAACCGGTTCGTGCCGGATGCCATCACCCTCGACGTCGGTCTCCCCGACGCGAGCGGCTGGCAGTTGCTCGAGACGTTCAAGCATCACCCGGCCACCGCCAACGTCCCCGTCCACGTGATCTCCGGGTCGGAGGACGGCGCACGCGCGGTCGCCTCGGGGGCGCTCGCGCATCTCCAGAAACCGGTCACGGAGGAGGCCCTGACCGCCGCCTTCGACGGCCTGCTCGGACTCACGCACGCGAGCGATAAGAACGTGCTCGTCGTCGAGGACGACATGGTCCAGCTCAACGCGATGGTCCGGCTGATCTCGACCGGCGAGATGCGCGTCACCGCGGTCACGAGCGGCGCGCAGGCGCTCGAGGCGCTGCGCCTGGAGCGCTACGACTGCGTCATCCTCGATCTCAAACTGCCGGACATGACCGGCGAAGAGCTGATCGCCGCGATGGGGGCGGACGACTCCATCGGGTCCGTGCCGGTGATCGTCTATACGGCGCGCGATCTGACGCGCGACGAGGCCGAACAACTCCAACGGCTGACGGCCGCCATCATCATCAAGGACGCCCGCGCCCCCGAACGCCTCGTCGACGAGCTCTCGTTCTTCCTCCAGCGCGTCGAGACGGGACTCGCTCCGAGCAAGCGCACGACCAACGTCGACCGCCGGACGACGACGCTGGCGGGCCGCAAGGTGCTCATCGTCGACGACGACAGCCGCAACATCATGGCGCTCGAGGCGGCCCTCTCCAATCACGGCATGGAGATCCTCAGCGCCGAGAGCGGACGTACCGGCATCGAGAAACTGCGCGGAAATCCCGACGTCGACATCGTGCTGATGGACATCATGATGCCGGAGATGGACGGGTTCGAGACGATCCGCCGGATCCGCGCGGACGACGCCCTCAAAGCCACGCCGATCGTCGCGTTGACGGCTAAGGCGATGAAGGGCGACCGGGACGCCTGTATCGCCGCGGGGGCGTCGGAATACGTGAGCAAGCCGGTCGACGTCGATCAACTCGTGGCGCTCCTACGCGTATGGCTCTCCCGCTGAACCTCGCGAACGCCCCGGGCGGCGCCGGTCCCGACGTCGAGGAGATCGAGCTCCAGATCTTCCTCGAGGCCTTGCGGCGGATCGACGAACGCGATTACGGGACGTTCGCCCGGGGCGTGCTGCGCCGCCGCATCGCGGAACGGATGCGGGCGGAGCGCAGTCCCACCATCACCGCGCTGCTGGACCGCATCCTGCACGATCCGGACGCGCGCGCGCGCTTCGTGGCGTCGATGGGCGGCGGCCATCGCGCGCTGTTCCACGACCCCGGCTTCTTCGCCGCGTTCCGTTCCCACGTCGTGCCGCTGCTGCAGACGTACGCGTTCGTGCGCATCTGGCTCCCCGGCTCGGGCTCCGGCGAAGACGCGTACTCGCTGGCCGCGCTCCTGGACGAAGCCGGGCTGTTGGAGCGCTGCGTCCTCTATGCGACGTCGAACGCCGAGGAGTCGGTCGCCATCGCGCGCGCCGGATCCTACGCCGTCAGTTCGCGCGGCGCGCTCGCGGCCAGCGCCTCGGCCGCCGGCCTGGAGCGCGGCCTCGACGCGATCGCGACGGTCAAGGGCACGACCGCGATCTTCCGGCCGTCGCTGCGCGAGAACCTGATGTTCGCGCGCCACGACATCGCCAACGACGCGTCGATCAACGAGTTCCACGCGATCGTCGCGCGCGGCGTCGTCCCGAACTACAACGGCGAGACGCAATACCGGATCCACCGTCTGTTCTACGAGAGCCTCGGCCGGCTCGGCTT
Source organism: Vulcanimicrobiia bacterium (assembly GCA_025451135.1). GTDB lineage: Bacteria > Vulcanimicrobiota > Vulcanimicrobiia > Vulcanimicrobiales > Vulcanimicrobiaceae > JALYSX01. Next base: position 4,188 of record JANWKW010000141.1, read on the forward strand.
CCTGTGCCTCGGGAAGGGCGAGCAACTGGACGGAACCGTCCACGAAGGCGCCTACCGGCGCGTCGTCCCCGATCACGCGATCTATCGGCGGATGCGATGACCGCGCAGCAGAAGAAGACGCCCTTCGACCATCTGAAGGCCTTCCTCGCGGTCCTCGGACCGGGTCTGATCACCGGCGCCGCCGACGACGATCCGTCCGGCATCTCGACCTACTCGGTCGCGGGCGCCACGACCGGCCTGAGCACGCTCTGGCTGGCGCTGATCAGCACGCCGATGATGGCGGTCGTACAGGGCATGTGCGCGCGCCTCTCGCTCGTGACGGGTCAGGAGCTGGCGGCGCTCCTGCGCAAGCAGCTGCCGACCTGGATGGCGTACGCCCTGGCGATCGCCGTGATCGCCGCCAACACGATCAACATCGGCGCCGACGTGGCCGGCATGGCGGCGGCCGCGGCGCTCTTCGTCCATCTGCCTATCTGGGCGCTCTCGGTCGCCTTCGGCCTGGTGACGCTCGCGATGCAGATCCTGCTCTCGTACGCGAAGATGTCGCGCGTCATCAAGTGGCTCACGCTCACCCTGTTCGCCTACATCATCACCGCCTTCATCGTCCACGCGAACTGGCTCGACATCCTCAAGCATCTGGTCGTGCCGGAGATCCGGTTCGACGCGAACTGGTTCGCGGTCGCGGTCGGCCTGCTCGGCACGACCATCACGCCGTATCTGTTCTTCTGGCAGTCGGCGCTCGAGATCGAGGAGGCCAAGGAACACGGCGAGCGGACCGTCAAGCAGCGGCGCGGGACCAACGAGAAACAGCTCGCCGACGCCCACGCGGACGTGAACGCGGGGATGATCTTCTCGAACGTCGTCGCGGTCTTCATCATCATCACGACCGCCTCGACGCTGGGCGGACATGCCACCCACATCGCATCCGCCCAGCAAGCGGCCGAAGCGCTGCGGCCCCTGGCCGGCGACTTCGCCTACGCGCTCTTCGCGCTCGGCATGGTCGGGACCGGACTCCTCGCGATCCCCGCGCTCAGCGGGTCGTCCGCGTACCTGGCGGCCGGGACGTTCCAGTTCCGCGAGGGCCTGAACGAACCGCCGCGACGCGCGCGCAAGTTCTATGCGGTCTTGGCGGGCGGCGTCGTGATCGGCATCGCGCTCGATTTCCTCGGGGTCAATCCGATCGACGCGCTGTTCTGGTCGGCGATCGTGAACGGCATCGCCGCGGTGCCGCTGATCGCGGCCATCGTGTGGCTCGCGTCCAACCGCAAGGTCATGGGCCGCTGGGTCAGCTCGCCGCTCGCGCGTTTCTGGGGCTGGCTGTGCGTCGCGCTCATGGCGATGGCGGCGATCGCCTTCATCGTGACGTCCTTCCATCACTGACGGAAGCCGCCCAAGGAAGGCCGTACTCGCGGGCCTAACCCTTGGGCCCGGCATGGGTCGCAATATTCTCGTCATCGGTTCCGGGCCGATCGTCATCGGACAGGCCGCGGAGTTCGATTACGCGGGCGTGCAAGCGTGCCGTGCCCTGCGCGAGGAAGGCCACCGCGTCGTGCTGGTCAACTCGAATCCGGCGACCATCATGACCGATCCCGAGATCGCGGACGCCGTCTACCTGGAACCGCTCACGGTCGCTTCGCTCGAGCAGATCATCGCTCGCGAGCGGCCCGACGCCATCCTCCCGACCCTCGGCGGCCAGACCGGCCTCAACCTCGCGGTCGAGCTCGACGACGCGGGCGTGCTCGAAAGGCACGGCGTCGAACTGCTCGGAACGCCGGTCCGTACGATCAAAGTCGCAGAAGATCGCGAGCTCTTCAAGGCCAAGATGCTCGAGATCGGCGAGCCGGTCGCGGACAGCGTCATCGTGACGGTCGTCGATCAAGGCATCGCCTTCGCCGAGCGCGTGGGCTACCCGCTGGTCGTGCGGCCGGCATACACGCTGGGCGGGACCGGCGGCGGCATCGTCTACGACGAAGAGCAGCTGCGCGAGACGCTCGACGCCGGCCTCAACGCCTCGCTCATCGGTCAGGCCCTGCTCGAGACCTCGCTCCTTGGGTGGAAGGAGGTCGAATACGAAGTCCTGCGGGACGGCGCCAACAACTGCATCATCGTCTGCAACATGGAGAACGTCGATCCGGTCGGCGTGCACACCGGCGATTCGATCGTGGTGGCGCCCTCGCAGACGCTTTCCGATCGCGAATACCAGATGCTGCGCACCTCGTCGCTCAACGTCATCCGCGCGCTCGACGTCCAGGGCGGCTGCAACATCCAGTTCGCACTCCATCCGACCAGCGAACAGTACGCGATCATCGAGGTCAATCCGCGCGTCTCGCGTTCGTCCGCGCTCGCATCCAAAGCGACCGGTTATCCGATCGCCAAGATCTCGACGCGGATCGCGCTCGGCCAAACGCTCGATCGCATCCCCAACCCGGTCACCGGCGTCACCAAGGCCGCCTACGAGCCGACGCTCGACTACGTGGTGGTGAAGATCCCGCGCTGGCCGTTCGATAAGTTCCCGCTCGCCGACACCACCCTCGGCACGCAGATGAAATCGACCGGCGAAGCGATGGGCATCGGCCGCACGTTCGCCGCCGCCCTGATGAAAGCGCTGCGCGGCCTCGACCTCAAACGCGAGACGCTGACGGGCGGCGCGTACGAGGAGTGGAGCGATGCCGAACTCGAGGGCGTCGTGATCAAGCCCACGCACGAGCGGCTGGCGGCCGTCTGCGAGCTGCTGCGCCGTCGCAGCCGCGCCGCCATCGACGGCATCGCCGGGATGTCGGGCATCGATCGCTGGTGGCTCGACCAGTTCGCCGATCTGGTCGAGTTGGAGGAGGCGCTGCGCGCCGGCGAGGACCGCTCCGCCGAGGCCTTCGAGGCCGGCTACTCGCGCGCCGCGATC
>JANWKW010000142.1 GCA_025451135.1 Vulcanimicrobiia bacterium
ATCATCGAAGCGCTCGGGCTGGACTTCACGCAGGACGGCAAGCGGATCGTAACCCACGTCGGCTCCAAGACCGTCACGCTCCAGCTGGGCAGCCGCACTGCGGATATCGCCGGCGACCGGATCGCGCTCGACGCGGCCCCGGTCGAGATCAAGAACGTCCTGTACGCGCCGTTGCGGTTCTTCACCGACGTGCTGTTGGCGCAGTCGACCTTCGATCGCAAGACGGCCACCGTCACCGTCATCGCGCAGCTGATCGGCCGTTCCGGCGACGGCATCTCGAAGACGGCCCGGCGGGTCGAACAGGTCGGCACGGTGACCGCCGTCGACGTGGACTCGGACCCCCCGACCATCACGCTCACGTACAACGCCTCGATCCGCACGACCCCGATCGCGCCCAACGCGACCATCCTGCTTGAAGACGTGAACGCCAACGTCACCGTTCCGGGGGAACTGACCGACGTGCGGCCGGGCGACTACGCGCATCTGTACGGGAGCAGCCTGGCGAGCGCCGATCGCGTCGTCGATCAATTCGGATCGCGCGTCGGAACGGTCGCCGCGGTCGCGTCCGGTCAGATGGTGCTCGACGACGGCCACATCATCGTACCCGGACGCAGCACCCGCGTCTCCATCAACGGCGCGACCGCGACGATGGACGACCTGCATCCCGGCGACAGCGTCGCGGTGCGCTACAACGTCGCGACCAACGAGGTCCGCGAAGTGCTGGCCGGTCGCGCGGGCGCGGACACGGGCGCCCCGTCGGCGATCGCCGCGGTCGCGACCAACGCGACCCGGCCGCTGCGCGCGGGCGATCTGCTCGCGGTGACGCTGACCGGAACGCCCGGCGGCGCCGCCCAGTTCGACGTCGGGCCCTACGTGCTCGGACTGGCCATGAGCGAGCGCGCCGCCGGGACCTACGTCGGCAGTTATCGCATCCCCAACGGCGCCAACTTCGCCAACGTCCCGATCATCGGTCACTTGCGCGCCGGTGGAACCGATTACGCCAAGCAGGCGCCGACGGGCATCTCGGCTTCGAGCTCGCCGCCCGGCATCGGCGACTTCGCCCCGAACGAAGGCGCCGTGGTCAACTCCTCGCGCCCGTCGCTCTACGCGACCTTCGTCTCGGACGCGGTGCCGGTGAACCCGTCGTCGGTCCACATCATCGTCGACGGTCACGACATCACCGCGAGCGCCGTGCGCACGCCTCGATTCGTGCACTACGTCCCGGTCGTGCCGTATCCGGACGGCGTCGTGCACGTGACCGTGCGGGTCGCCGATCTGGCCGGCAACGCCAGTTCCAAATCGTGGTCGTTCACCATCAAAACCCACTAGGAGTCCACATTGTCGATCTCGCTCGCCGCGCGCACGGCCGCGCTCGCCCTCGTCGCCGCCGTCGGGCTTAGCGCATGCGGAGGATCCAGCACGAGCACGTCCACGTCCGCGGCGAGCACGACGGCGTCGACCGCGGCTCCGACCGGCGGCGCGAGCTTGATCGAAGCGCGCGTCAAGGACGCGATCGTGATGGATCCCGCCCAAGCGACCGACGGGATGTCGCTCAACCTCTCGCAAGAGATCCTCAAAGGGCTGGTGGATTTCAAGCTCGGCACGTTCGACGTGCAGCCGGCCATCGCGCGATCGTGGTCGGTCAGTCCGGACGGCCGGGTGTGGACGTTCGCGCTCAAGCCCGGGCTGAAATTCTCGGACGGGACGCCCGTCGACGCAGCCGCCGTCAAATTCAACTTCGACCGCTGGCGTCTGGTCAGCGATCCGTATCACGGAAACTTGTCGTTCGGGTACTACGCCAGCATGTTCGGCGGCTTCCCCGGCCTGATCGCCGACGTGCGCGCGCCGAAGCCCGACACGGTCGTGATCTCGATCGCGCGTCCGTTCAGCCCGTTCCTGCACGACCTGGCGATGCCGTCGTTCGCCATCTCCTCGCCGACCGCCATCCGCGCGAATGCGGATAGCTACGGCCAGCCCGGGACGCCGCCGGTCGGCTGGGGTCCGTATACGCTTGCGGAATGGGTCAAGGACGATCACATGACGCTGCGCGCCAATCCGGACTATCCGGGCACGCCCGCGTACGGAACGGTAGTGGTACGCGACATCCCGGACCAGTCGACCAGCGTGCTCGAGATGCAGAAGGGCACGGTCGATATCCTGACCGATCCGCGGCCCGACGACGCCGCCGCGCTCGCGAAGCAGGCCGGCCTGACGGTCGCCTATCAGCCGGCGAACAACAACTCGTACGTCGCGTTCAACATGGACCGCAAGCCGTTCGACGATCTGCGCGTCCGGCGCGCGATGGCGTATGCGATCGACGTGAACGCGATCGTCAAGGGCCTCTACCCCAAGGGCGCGATGGTGGCGTCCAACTGGACGCCGCCCGGGATGCTCGGCGAGAACGCGTCCCTCAAGCCGTATCCGCACGACGTCGCCAAGGCCAAGGCGCTGCTGGCCGCGGCCGGCTTCCCGAAAGGGTTCTCGACCGAGCTGTTCTATCCGACGCTCCCGCGACCGTACATGCCCGAGCCGCAGCGGATCGCCGAGACGATCCAGGCGCAGCTCGCGCAGGCCGGCGTCGCGGTCACGCTGCAGCCGTTCGAGTGGGCGGTCTTCCTGGATAAGGTCCGGCACGGTGAACATCCGATGTGCCTGATCGGCTGGAGCGGCGATAACGGCGATCCGGACAACTTCTTCGTGCCCCTGCTCGATAAGGACACCGCCAACGCCAAGCCCAACGGGCAGAACTATTCATTCTGGCGCGACGAGGCGTTCCATCAGCTGTTGATGAGCGGCCAGGCGGCCGTCGGCGACGCCAAGCGCGCGCCGTTCTATCGACAGGCCAACGCGCGGATCGCCGATCAAGTGCCGGCGCTGCCGATCGTACACGTGGCCGTTCCGATCGTGCTCAAGAACACCATCGCCGGCTTCGTCCCGAGCCCGGATACCCACATCGCGTTCGAATTCCTAAAACCGAAGAAGTAGGCTCGCGCATGGACAACGATCCGAAACCGGATCCGAACTGCCTGTTCTGCAAGATCGTCAGCGGCGAGGTGCCCGCGTCGTTCGTCTATCGCGACGAGGACGTGATCGTCATCGACGACATCAACCCGGTCGCCCCGCAGCATCGCCTGGTGATCACGACCAAGCACTGGCCGAACGCGGCCCGGTTTGCGGGAAGCGCGGATCCGGCGGTGGTCGCGCGATTCTTCAGCACCGGCGCGCAGCTCGGCCGCGAGCAGTGGGAGCAGGGCGATCGGCTCGTCATCAATACCGGTCCCGCAGGCGGCCAGACGGTCGACCACGTGCACATGCACGTGATCTCGGGCCGTCAGATGACCTGGCCACCGGGATAGACCGGCACGCGAATTGTAACAGCGGCGGCGGGCGCCGCGTTGACGGGGTGATATGAACAGATCGACTCGGGTTGCCGCTGCGTTCGGCCTCACGCTGATCCTCATCGCATGCGCCGCGCGCGCCGCTTCGCGGGAGTACCTCTACGGCGGGCCGGCCGGCGCGTACGTCCCCGGACGCATGGTCGTCGGGCACTACGCGAGCGAGTCGAGCGCTACCGTGCCGCTCCACGTCGACATCTACTCGTTGTCGCTCGAGCGGGTCGTCGCGATGGGCGGGGTCGACCGCTGGGGCAGCGCAACGCTTGCCCCCGAGGCCTACGGTCCGCGCGTCGCCCAAGCGGAAGGAACGCGCAAGGACACCCAGTGGACGGTCCAGATCCCGGCGCTTCCGATCGGCTACTACGCCGCCGTCGCGACCGTCGGCGACCTGCACCGGACGACCGTCTTCGACGTCACGACCCTAGGCGTCGTCGGAAACGCGCTCGGGACGACCCGCGGACTCTTCGCGGTCGACCTGCGGACCTTTCTGCGCCACGCCGGGCCGACCACGTTCGCGATCCATACGAAGACCGGCGTCACGACCGTGCCTGCGGACCGCGACGGGCTCGCCTCGTTCCAGGTGAAGGCCGGTGAGGCGCAGCCGGTCGTCGTCGCCAGCACGGCCGACGGATCCTCGATGGTGCTCACGATTCAGAGTTGGTACGGCGCCACCGGGGCGAACGTGGACGTCGGCATGATCCAGACCGACCGCCCGATCTATCGGCCCGGCCAGACGATCGACGTGCGTGCGGTCGTCCGCCGCGGAAGCATCGGCGGATATACGATTCCGACGGGAACGAGGCGGGTGACGGTGACGGGGCCGGACGGAACGACGATCTACGATCACGACGCCTCCATCTCGGCGTTCGGCACGGTAGCGGCCGCGATCCCGCTCGCCGAAAAGGCCGCGCTCGGCGACTATCGGATCGGCGTCGGCACGCAACTCTCCGCGAACGTCACGATCCTGGCCTACAAGAAGCCCGAGTACGAGATCGCCTTCAAACCGGACAAGCCGTTCGTGATCGGCGGCGATACCGGCTCGTTCACGCTCTCGGCGAACTACTTCTTCGGGCGTCCCGCCGCCGGACTCCATCTGCACTACCTCGCGTATATCCAGCCGCATTGCTGGTACGGCTACGGGCCGTTCTCGTCGGCCATGTCGGACCTGTACCGGCTGCCGAACGATTGCTACAAACGCACGACCGTCGGCCAGGGCGATTTCGTCACGGATGCGGCGGGGCACCACGCGGTCTTGCTGGCCACCGGGAAGACCGACTACGAACAGGAGATCGCGATCGAGGCCGACGGGCGCGACGCGTCCGGCCGCACCGTCCAAGTGACCGGATCCCTGCGCGTGGTCCCGGCCGCGTTCGCGCTCTCGCTCGCGAGCGACGAGTGGTTCGGGCAGGCGGGCAAGCCCGTCCACCTGACCATGACCTCGCGGACCTACGACGACAAGCCGTATCCGAACGCGGACGTCACCCTCGTCATCGTCGGATCGCGTTGGAACCGCAAAGCGGGCAAGTACGGCGCATACGAGCAGTTCTCGCGCGAGACGCGCGCGGTCCAGACCGGCGCGGACGGGAAGATCGCGTTCGACTGGACGCCGGCCGCCGGCGCGACGTACGCGTTCACGGCGACGGCGAAGGACGATCGCGGAAATACGGCGCGCGGCTACTACTACATGTGGGTTCTGGGCGCCGGCGAGAACCCGTGGTTCCAACCCGGGGATCAGCCGACCGTCGTAGCGCAGAAAGAGACGTTCCGCCCAGGGGAGCGACCGCGGGTGCTCGTGACCTTGCCCAAACCCGATCGCGACATCTTGGTGATCGTCACGACCGATCGCTTCACCTCGAGCCGCGTCGTGCACGTCAAGGGAACGAACCTCGCGCTCGATCTGGACGCTCCGCGCGACGCCGCCCAGTTCGGCGTCAAGGTGGAGTTGCCGAACGAAGACGGGGTCTCCGAGGCTCAAGCCACGATCAAGATCGCCCCCGCTCCGAAGTCGCTCGTGGTGACGATCCATCCGGACAAGGCACGGTATGCGCCGGGCGAGCGTGCCACGTTCGCGGTCGAGGCGCGCGACATCCACGGCCATCCGGTCCGAGCCGAACTCGCGCTCGGCATCGTCGACCAAGCGCTCTATGCCGTGCAAGAAGCGCCGGCGCTCGATCCGATGGCGACGTTCTACACGGCCTACGCCTACTTCTATCCGAGTTTCTCGTGGTATCGCCCGAACGAGGGCGACCTGGTGATGCCGGGGACGACCTCCGATATCTATTCGCTCAATGCGAGACCGATGGCCCTGAAGACGACCTCGCGCGCGAGCGGAGCGCTTCAGTCGGCGTATGCCGGACTGCCCGTCGTCATCCGATCGAATTTCCAGGATACGGCGTATTGGTCGCCATCCATCGTCACCGACGCGAACGGTCGGGCGACGGTCTCGTTCGACTGGCCCGACAATCTGACGACGTGGCGCGCCGACGGCTTGGCCGTGACCCGCGACACGAGTCTGGGCGTGGCGCGTGCCACCGCACTCGTCACCAAAGACTTCCTCGTGCGCCTCGAGACCCCGCGCTTCTTGCGCGCCGGCGACAGCTCGCAGATCGTCGGCATCGCACAAGGCATGCCGGATCGCTCGAACGTGACCATGCGACTCGATACGGGCGCGCTCGGCCTCGGTACGCTCGATCGCGCCTTGCAGCTCGATCAATATCGCAGCGCGGATACATCGTGGCCGGTGACGGCTCCGGGAACCGGTGACGTGAGTCTCACGCTCTTCGGCAGCGACGGCGCGCGCACCGATGCGGTCAGGCAAGATCTGCCGCTCCTGGCGGGAACGGCCGCGGAGCACGAGCGCAACGCCGGGACGTTGCCGAACGACGCTTCGCTCGCCGTCGCGGTGCCGAGCGGGTATCTGGGCGGCGACGTGACCTTGACGCTGACGCCCAGCGTCGTCGCAGGGCTCGTGCAGAATCTTCGCCTGCTCGACGTCTACCCGTACTACTGCACCGAACAGACGATGTCGGCGGCGCTTCCGGCGATCTACGTCGACCGGGTCCTCAAGGCCGCCGGGCTTCGCGCGCCGAGCGACGTGTCGACGCCGCAGATCGTCGCGAATGCGATCGCGCGTCTCGAACAGCTGCAGCACGACGACGGATCGTGGGGCTGGTGGGAGACCGATCCGGGTCATCCGTTCATGACGGCCTATGCGATGTACGGACTGGCGCAGATGCGCGCGGGCGGCTATGCGGTTCCCGACTACATCTACGACAGGGGCGTGAACAGCTTGATCGCGCAGCTCCAGACGACGAACACCGACACGCTGCGCCTCTGGGGCGGACAGCAGCCTGGGTCGGAGTGGAACACGCGCGCGTATATGCTCTTCGCGCTCGCGGAGGCCGCGCCGGAACGCGCGAAGGGCACGATCGCCGCGTGGTATGCCCAGACGCTCGGGCACGCGAAGCAGTTGAACCCCTACGCGATCTCGGTGCTGGGCCTGGCCGAACATCGTCTCGGAAACGATGAGGCCGCGCGCACGCTGCTGGCGGCCTTGGACGCGCGCGCCATCGAAGACGGCGCGTTCACGTTCTGGCGCGGCGACACGTGGCACTATGCGTGGGAGGACGATCCGATCGAGACGACCGCATACGCGCTTCGACTCGAGGCGGCCCTCGCGCCGGCGTCGCCGCGGGTCGCGCGGACGATCGCCTTCCTACGCGCCCAGCAGCGCGGCGGTTGGTGGTACACCACCAAGGACACGGCCGCGTCGATCTACGCACTGGCGGAGGCGATGCATCCGGATCCGAGCGAGTTCCATCCGAACGAGACGGTCCGCGTCTTGCTCGACGGCAAGCCGGTCCGGACGCTGCACGTGACGCGCGCGATCCTCGACGCGAACGAGGCCGAAGTGGTGATCCCGGCGGCCGACATCCGTAATGGCGGGACGATCTCGTTCGAACGGACCGGGACCGGCGCTCTTTACTGGGCGAGCGATGCGGTGCGGTACGTCCCGGCGAGCGCGCAGAGCGCGAGCGACGTCGCGAACCGGCCGCTCTTCGACCGGCTCTTCGCCAAGGCGCCGGCATTCGCGATCGCGCGGACGTACGATGCAGGACATCCCGGCCCGTGGCGGGTCGGCGACGAGATCAAGGTGACGGTCACCGTCTCGACCCGCGAGGACGTGCAATACGTGCTGGTCGAGGATCCGTTCCCGGCCGGCGCCGAGCATCAGGACGAGCAAGGCCATGCGGCCGACGACGCGTGGAGCGGCGTCCAACTCCTGGACGACCACGCGGCGTTCTTCGCGACGCAGCTCTCGTCGAGCCATCCGCTGACGATCCGGTATACGCTGCGGGTCACGACCCCCGGCACCTACACCGCTCCGGCCCCGACGGCCAATGCGATGTACGGTCCGCCGGTCTCGGCGGTCGGCACGGGCACGACCGTCACGGTCGTGCCCTAGCGGCTACCTGTAGATGACGAGTTCGTAGCCGCCGGCGGTCTTCTGGACCTTCGCGACGTACCGGCCGTCCCTCGTCAGGCCGGTCCGGAACGCGGAGACCGAGGCGATCGTCCGTCCCGAGCACTCCGGCCCGCTCAGGATCGCCGCGCTCACCTTCACGTTCGGGTCGGCCGGGAGGAAGAACGGCCACCACACGCCGTTCTTGAGGAATTGCGGCCGGCCGGTGTCGAGCGGCACGACCCGCCAGCTCTTCGTGTCCCAGGCGGTCGAGACGGAGACGTGGGCGCACAGGCCGCTCGCGTTGTGGACGCTGATGACGGTCGCAGCCGCCGGGAGGGGCGTGCCGGCGATCGAGCCGGTCGCCAGGATGAGGGCCGCCAACAATCGCTTCATGCCGCGTGCTTAGGTGCGGGCTAGGGCCTACCTGCTCGACCCGCCTCGTTAGGTCGTTTGCCTTGGGGGCCGCCCCGTGGTAGGATGGCCGGGGTCCCGAAGCGGGTCCAGATTTTCCACGTGCCTCGAGGAGGCCGTGTTGCGAGAGGGGGGTTGTCAAAGTATGGAAGTTCGCGTCTCACCGGGAGAACCGATCGAGAGCGCGCTGCGCCGTTTCAAGAAAGCCACCCAAAAGGCCGGCATCTTGGCCGAAGCGCGCAAACACGAGCACTACGAGAAGCCCAGCGTCCGCAAGAAGAAGAAGTCGGCCGCCGCTCGTAAGCGCCGCACCTAAACCGTAGGAGTCTATGGCAGCCCTCAAAGACCGCATCGCCGCCGACCTGGTCGTCGCGATGAAGGCGAGAGAACAGTTACGGGTCGACACATTGCGGTCGGCCCTTTCTGGTTTCACCTATAAGCGCACGGAAGCCGGCGCCGACCTCACAGAGGCCGACGAGCTGGCGGTCGTCCAAAAACAGGTCAAACAGCGCACCGACTCGTTCACGGAATTCACCAAGGCCGGTCGCACGGATCTGGCCGAGAAGGAAGCCGCGGAGCGCGCCATCCTCCAGGTCTACCTGCCGGCCCAGAAGTCCGCGGACGAGATCCGCGCGATCGTGCAGGCCGCGGTCGACTCGCTGCCGGCCGACGGCCGCAATCAGGGCGCGGTCATGAAGATCGTGATGCCGCAGCTCAAAGGCCTCGCCGACGGCAACCTCGTCCGCGAAGCCGTCACCGCCGCCTTGCAGTAACCCAGCGTAACTTCCGCCAAGCGAGCGGGTAGTGCTACGCATGATCGCCCGTAGGCTGCGCGCCACCCTCTGGATCGCACTCCTCCTCGTAGGCTTTGTCGGCCTCGGATTCGGCGCGCTCTCGTCAGCGCCCACCGGCGACGTGGTCGTGATCCACATCGACGGCACCGTCGACGACGGCATGGCCCACCTGGTCCAGCGCGCGGTCGCGGACGCCAACGCCGGCAATGCCCGCGCCATCGTCCTCGACGTCAACAGCGGCGGCGGACTGGTCTCCTCCGCGTTCCTGATCCGGGACGCCATCTTCGCCGCGAAGATGCCGGTCATCGCCTACGTCTCGGAGCGGGCCTATTCGGCCGCCGCCCTGATCACGCTCTCGGCCAACCGGGTCGTGGTCGGACCGGGCGCGAGCATCGGCGCCGCCGAGCCGATCCCGTACAGCGTCAAGATGGTCTCGGCCCTGCGCGGCGAGTTCGAATCGACCGCCCTGCGCAACCATCGCAATGCCACCGTCGTCGCCGCCATGGTCGACAAGAACGTCGACCTGCCCGATTACAAGCGCGCGGGCGCGATCCTCACCCTCAACACCCAGGACGCCGTGCGCGCGCATATCGCCGATGCCTACGCGCCGACGCTGGACGCGGCGCTGGCCGCCTCGAACTGGCAGAACGTCCCGCGTATCGAAGCCGGCTATTCGTTCGGCGAACAGCTCGCGCGTTTCGCCACCGATCCGATCGTGAGCGGCATGCTGCTGACCATCGGCATGCTCGGGCTGCTGATCGAGATGCAGACCATGCACGGCATCGCCGGTCTGGTGGGCGTGCTCGCGTTCGTGCTGTTCTTCGGGACGCACATCTACGCGGGCTTCTCGAACGGCATCGTCATCGTGCTCGCGATCGCGGGCATCCTCGGCGTGCTCTGGGAGCTCCACGTGGTGCCCGGGCACGGATTTCCCGGCATCGCCGGCGGGGTGCTGCTGCTGGCCGCGGTCGGCCTCGCGTTCGGCGTGCAGTTCTTCGCGGTCGCCGCCGAGACGATGGCGACCGCCATCGTGCTGACCGTCATCCTGTTCTCGCTGGTGGTGCGCGCCGTCCCCGCAAACGCGTGGCTGCGTCGCTTGACGTTGCTGGCCGAACAGGGCCCCGACTACGTCACCTCGGCCGACTTCACGTACCTGCGCGGCCGCAC
>JANWKW010000143.1 GCA_025451135.1 Vulcanimicrobiia bacterium
AGTCCATCGAGGAGTATCTCGAAGGCGTCTACCGTCTGGAGCGTGAGGGTCCGGGCGTCACCACGTCCGGACTCGCGGCCGAACTCGGCGTCGCGCCGGCCTCGGTCTCAGGCATGCTGAAGAAGCTCGCCAACGACGGCTATCTCGAACAGATCGCCCGCGGCGAGGTCAAGCTCACGCAGAAGGGCCTCGAGGTCGCGGTGCGCGTGCTGCGGCGGCACCGGCTCGCCGAACGGCTACTCACCGACGTGCTCGGGATGGGCTGGGAAGAGGTCCACTCCGAGGCGTGCATGCTCGAGCACGCCATCTCCGAGAAGGTCGAGAAGCGACTGATCGCGCTGCTCGGCGATCCGCAGACGTGTCCGCACGGCCAGCCGATCCCGCCGAAAGACCTGAGCGATCCGGTCCGCGACGGCGTTCCGCTGGCGCTCCTCGACGCCGGCGAACGTGCGACCGTCACCAGCGTCACCGAAGAGCTGCCCGAAATCCTGAAGTATCTCGGCGATATGGGCGTCCGGCCCGGCGCCGCCATCGCGGTCGCGGCGAAGGCGCCCCTCGGCGGCCCGATCACGGTTCGGATCGATGGCGGCGACCATCCGATCTCGGTCGAACTCGCGCGCATGGTGACGGTCGATCGTGCGACGCGCGCCTAAGACACCGGTCACGACCTTCCTGATCGTCGTCAACCTGTTGGCGTTCGCGTGGGAGTTCGTCAAGCTCGGACCGGGCGTGCTCTCCGGCGACTTCACCGAACAGGGGCTCGTCCAGATCGGCACGATCGCCCCGGGCCTCGTGCTCCAAGGCGGTCAGTGGTGGCGCGTCGTCACCGGCGGCTTCGTCCACTTGAGCTTTCTCCATATCGCCGTCAACATGTACTCGCTCTACGTGCTGGGCCGGTTCGTCGAGGCGATCGCCGGGTCGACGCGGATGGCGATCCTGTACGCCATCTCGCTCGTCGGCTCGGGCCTCGCGGTCGTGTATTTCAGCGACCCGGTCAGCTATTCGGCCGGCGCCAGCGGCGCGATCTTCGGCATGTTCGGCGCGCTCTTCGCGATCGGGTTCAAGCTCGGGAAGCCCGGGATGGAACTGGCGAAGGCGAACATCGGCATCCTGATCGTCAATCTCATCTTCACGTTCGCCGTTCCCGGCATCTCGAAGTGGGCGCACGTGGGCGGTCTGCTCATCGGCTTCCTCGCGACCTATGCGATCTTCTTTCCGCCGCGCGCGGCGCACGCGCCCGTCGTCGATGCGTCCACCGGTCAGGAACTGCAGTCCGAGATCGAGTCGCCGGACCACCACCAGACCTTCTGATGATCGAGTCGATCGATACGGTCTTCGGCCCGGACGGCGCGCTGGCGCGCGTCTTGCCGGACTTCGAAGCGCGCCCGGGACAGGTGCAGATGGCGCAGCTGATCGAGCGCGGTTTCCTGGAGGGCATGCACACCATCGTCGAAGCCGGCACCGGCGTGGGCAAGTCGTTCGCCTATCTCGTGCCCGCGCTGCGCAGCGGGAAGAAGATCGTGCTCTCGACCGGCACCATCGCGCTGCAGGAACAGCTCTTCCAGAAAGACATCCCGCAGATCGTCAAGGCGCTCGGCATCCCGGCGCGCGTCACCCTGCTCAAAGGGCGCAGTCACTACCTCTGCAAGCAGAAGTTCGAGCGCGTGCGCGCCGAACGGCTGATCGCCTCGTCGGCGAACATGGAACGCATCTGGGAATGGGGAACGCGCACCGCGACCGGCGACCGCTCCGAGCTGCCGTTCTCGCCGACCGCCGACGAGTGGGAGCAGCTCGACGCCGATGCCGACGACTGCGTCGGCGAGTACTGCGAGCATTTCCGCGATTGTTTCTTCTTCAAGAAGCGCGACGAGGCCAAGTATGCGGATATCGTGGTCGTCAACCACGCGCTGTTCTTCCTCGACCTCGCGATGGGCGGCGGACTCTTGCCGCCGTACGATTTCGCGGTCCTCGACGAAGCCCACCAGGCCGAGCGCTGGGCGACCTCGGCGCTGACCGCGACGCTCTCGCGCTCATCGATCGGCCGGATGCTGCGCAAGCTGCACCGTTCCTACGACGTGCCGAAATCGTTCGACAGCACGTTCGACGAGGGGGTGCGCGGGCTGGAGTCGGCGCTCGCGCGAGTGCCCGGCGATCGCTACCCGTTGCGCGCCAACGACGACGCCGCCCCCGCCCTGGCCAAGCTGCGCGACGCGCTCTACGGGCTGGAGAACTGGCTGTACGCCAACTGGCAGTCGGCCCTGCGCCGCAAGACCGAGAATGACGCCGAAGCCGAGCGTCGTCGGGATCTGGCCCTGCGCGGCATCCTGGCGCACCAGGCCACCATCGAGCGCGCGCAGCTGCCGACCGACGAAGCGATCGCGTGGGTCGAGCGCTCGGACGCGGACGGACGCTTCGAGGTCAATAGCGCGCCGTTCGACGTGAGCGACTTCCTGTCGGCCGCGCTCTTCGACCGCACCCAAAGCGTCGTGCTCACGAGCGCCACGATCGCGGACGGCGATTCGTTCGCGTTCTTGCGGCGGAGCCTGGGCGTGCACGAAGCCCAGGAACTGGTCGCGCCGTCGCCGTTCGATTACGCGAAACAGGCGCGCCTGTTCGTCGCTCCGCCCGACGTCAATCCCAAGGCGGCCGACTTCGCCCGCCGGGCCGCGCCGCTGGTCGAGGAGTGCCTGGACCGCACGCGCGGACGCGCGTTCGTGCTGTTCACCTCGCACGCGCGCCTGCGCGAGGTCCACGCAGCCGTCCGCGAACGCGTGCCCTATCCGATCCGCCTGCAGGGCCAGATGCCGCGCGCGCGCCTGCTCGAGTGGTTCCGCTCCACGCCCAACGCGGTGCTCTTCGCGACCGGCACGTTCTGGGAAGGCATCGACGTGGTCGGCGACCGGCTCTCGTGCGTGATCATCGACCGCCTGCCGTTCCCTTCGCCCGCCGATCCGCTGGTGGCGGCCCGCATGCAGTCCCTCGAAGCGCGCGGCCAGGACGCGTTCGAGGGCTATATGATCCCGTCGGCGATCGTCCGCTTGAAGCAGGGTTTCGGGCGTTTGATTCGCAGTACGAGCGATCGCGGCGTGGTCGCCTTGCTCGACGGGCGCGCGGCCGCCACCAAGTACGGCGCCACCATCCTGGCCGCGTTGCCGCCGGCGACGCGCATCCATCACCTGGACGAACTGACGGGGTTCTTATCGGAATGAAACGACTCGCACTCATCGCGGCGATGACGTCGCTCTTGCTCCCGGTCCAAGCGCTCGCGTGGGGTTCGACCGGTCACCGCATGGTCAACGACCTCGGCGCGAGCGCCCTGCCGGCGAGCGTACCGGCATTCCTGCGCACGCCCGGTGCGATCGCCGACATCACCACGCTCGGCCCGGAGATGGATCGCCTCAAGGATTCGGGCGCATCGTGGGATGCCGATAACGACACCGGCCACTTCCTGGACATCGGCGACGACGGCAAGATCGGCGGGATCATCACCCTCGACGCGCTGCCGCCCAGCTTCAAGGCCTACGATGCGGCCCTGCGCGCGGTCCACCTCGATCCGTTCTCGATGGGCTACGTGCCGTACACGATCCTCGATGGCTGGGAGCAGATCCGCAAGGACTTCGCCTACTATCGCGCCGAGTCGTACGCGCTCGCCCACGCCACGCGTTCCACGGACAAGGCGTTCCTCACCCAGGATCTCGCGCTGCGCGAGCGCCTGACGATCCGCGACATCGGCGTCTGGGGCCACTTCGTCGGCGACGCCAGCCCGCCGCTCCACATCACCATCCATTTCAACGGGTGGGGCGACTACCCCAATCCGAACGGCTACACGATGAACCACATCCACTCGTTCTTCGAGAGCACGTACGTGCGCGACCACGCCCAGCGCGCGGCGGTGGCGGCGCTGATGCCCGCCTACGTCCCGTCCAATCCGGTCGGCTTGATCTCGCAGGACGACATGCTCAAGCAGATCGGCGCGTATCTCACCGCCAGCGCCGCGCGCGTGCGGCCGCTCTACGAACTGCAGAAGACCGGCGACTTCGACCGCGGTACGCCGGCGGCCACCGCGTTCGTCGACCAATGCCTGGCGGCCGGCGCTACCCAGTTCCGCAACTGGATCGCGCTCGCGTGGGAAGACAGCCTCAACGAGACCGTCTCCTATCCCAGCGTCGCTGTCCGCGACGTCCTGAGCGGCAAGGTCGTCCTCAGCCCCAAGGCCCTCTCCAGCGACTGACGATCGACACCCTGTCAGCCCTCGTCGTTGCCTGCTTCTTCTCTGGCGCGGGTTTGGAGTTGGCTGACGACGTTGGAGTCGGCGAGCGTCGTGGTATCGCCGAGGGCTCTGCCTTCGGCGATGTCGCGCAGCAGGCGCCGCATGATCTTTCCCGAGCGCGTCTTGGGCAGTTCCGGCGTGAACGTGATGTACTTCGGCCGGGTGAACTTGCCGAGCTTCTCGGCGACGTGGTCGCGGAGCTGGTTCGCGAGCTCTTCGCTCCCGGTCACGTCGGCGCGCAGCGTGACGAACGCATAGATCGCCTGACCCGTGATGTCGTCGAGCTTCGCGCACACCGCCGCTTCGGCGACCAGATGGTTGTCGACCAGCGCGCTCTCCACTTCGGTCGTCGAGATGCGGTGGCCGCTGACGTTCATCACGTCGTCGATGCGGCCCATGAACCAGTAGTTGCCGCGCTCGTCGCGGCGGCAGCCGTCGCCGGCGAGATACTTGCCTTCGAACCTCGACCAGTAGGCCTTTTTGTAGCGCTCGTCGTCTCCCCAGATACCGCGCAGCATGCCGGGCCACGGCTGGGTGAGCACGATGTAGCCGCCGCCGCCCCACGGGACGCTCTCGCCCCGATCGTTGACGATATCCGCGGCGATGCCGGGCAGCGGATGGGTCGCGCTGCCGGGCGGGGTGCTGGTGATGCCCGGCAGCGGCGAGATCATGATGCCGCCCGTCTCGGTCTGCCACCAGGTGTCGACGATCGGCGCCTTGTCGCCGCCGATGTTCTCGCGATACCACATCCAGGCTTCGGGATTGATCGGTTCGCCGACGCTGCCGAGCAGACGCAGGCTGGTGAGGTCGTGCTTCTGCGGATATTCGACGCCCCACTTCATGAACGTGCGGATCGCGGTCGGGGCGGTATAGAGGATCGTCACCTTGTAGCGCTCGACGATCTCCCAGAGCCGGTCCTTATCGGGGAAGTCGGGCGTGCCTTCGTAGATCACGCCGGTCGCGCCGTTGCAGAGCGGGCCGTAGACGATGTACGAGTGTCCGGTCACCCAACCGATGTCGGCCGCGCACCAGTAGATGTCGGTCTCTTCCTTGAGATCGAAGACCAGCTTGTGGGTCGCCGAGACGTGCGTCAGGTATCCGCCCGTGGTGTGCTTGATCCCCTTGGGTTTGGCCGTCGTGCCGCTCGTGTAGAGCAGGTAGAGCAGGTCCTCGGCGTTCATCGCCTCGGGCTCGCACGTGACCGGCTGGTCCTTGACGACGTCCTCCCACCAGACGTCGCGGCCGGACGTCATCGCGACCGGGTCGCCGACGCGCTTGGCGACGATGCAGTGCCGCAGCGAGGGCGTCTGCTCCATCGCGATGTCGCAGTTGTCCTTGAGCGGGACCTTCTTGCCGCGGCGCCAGCCCTGATCGGCGGTGATCAGCGCGACGCATTCCGAGTCGTTGACCCGATCGACGATCGAATCCGGCGAGAAGCCGCCGAAGATCACCGAATGGACGGCGCCGATGCGCGCGCAGGCCAGCATCGCGACCGGAAGTTCCGGGACCATCGGCATATAGATCGCGACCCGGTCGCCGCGCTTGATGCCTAGGCCGCGCAGGCCGTTGGCGAAGCGGCAGACGTCGTCGAGCAGGGCCTTGTAGGTGATCTCGCGGCGGTCGCCCGGCTCGCCCTCGAAGTAGTAGGCGATCTTGTCGCCCTTGCCCGCGGCGACGTGGCGATCGAGACAGTTGACGGAGACGTTGAGTTCGCCATCGCCGAACCACTTCGCGAACGGCTCGTTCCATTCCAACACCGTGGTGAAGGGCTTGCTCCACTCGAGCTTCCGCGCCCACGAGGCCCAGAACGCCTGGTAGTCTTTCGCGGCCTCTTCGTAGATGCCGGGCTGTGCGTTGGCCTGGGCGGCGAAGGCGGGGGACGGCGGAAACGAGCGGCTCTCATCGGAGAGCGCTTCGATGGCTTGCGAATTCATTCGTCGTTTTTTACGGGAACGATGCGCGACGCCTGCCGAAGAAGCGGTCGTGGGATTCTCCGCGGTGATGCTCGCGCTGCTCGTCTCGACCGGTCTGGCCGGCGTGCATTACGGCGCGCCTCCGCCGGACGTCCCGCTGCCCGCCGCATCGGGCGGCATGCTCGGGCTTCAGAAGGGCAAGCCTGCGGTCATCCACTTCTGGGCGACCTGGTGCCACGTGTGCCTGACCGAGCTCCCGCGATTCGCGAAGCTGGCCAAGCGCTACGGCTCGTCGATCGACCTGATCACCGTCTCCAACGAGCGCGAGGACGTGGCCGCCTCGTACCTGCGGCTATGGGACATGCGCCTCCCGCTGGTGGCCGATACGACCGGCGCCGTCTTCAAGGCGTATGGGGTCGGGCCGCTCCCGGCGACCGTCGTGGTCGACGCGGCCGGGAACGTCAGCTACGTCCAGGTCGGGGAGAGCAGCCAGGCCGACCTCGACCGGGCCCTGACGGCGGCCCTCGCAGGCATTTCCGGTAGCAGTCCCTTGCCCTGAGTGCTAAGATAGGGCGAATGAGCGACTCCGGGCGCGAGCCCCTGGAACAACGGAAGGCCTACATCCTGGCGACCGTCGTGTATGAATACATCGCGACGGGCGAACCGGTCGGGTCGCAGTCGCTTACCCAGAAGTACAATCTTGGAGTCTCCTCGGCGACCGTCCGCAACGAGATGGCCGAACTCGAAGCGAGCGGCTACCTGGTCCAGCCGCATACCTCGGCCGGCCGCGTGCCGTCGGACACCGGCTACCGCACCTACGTCGACGAGCTGATGCAGCCGGAGGTGCTGGCCGTTCCCGAGCGGCGCCGCATCCGCGACGAGCTCCGCGACGCGAGCCGCGAACTCGACGAGATCATCGAGGGTGCCACCCGGATGCTCGGTCGCCTCTCGAACAGCCTCGCCTTCGTCACGCGCCCGGAGACCGGTTCGCACGTCTTCAGGCACGTGCAGATGATCTCGCTCGGCGCGCGGACCGGGGTCGCGGTGGTCGTGACCTCGCTCGGCGTCGCGGCCCAGACCATGTTCGAACTGGGAGCCGATACCACGCCCGAAGAGCTGACCCGGCTCTCGAACGCGCTCAACGTACGCTTCGCGAATCGCGCGCTGCGCGACATCTCCGACGCCGACGTCGCCGCGGCCGTCCGCGACGCGCGCATGGCCGACGAACTGCGCGCCGTGGTCTCGACCGCGCGGCGCTCGGCGCGATCCAACGACGAGCCCGGGGTCACCGCCGCGGGTGCCCAGAACCTGCTCGACCAGCCCGAGTTCCGGGACGTCTCGAAGCTGCGTTCGATCCTGCGCATCGTGGAAGAGCAGAAGACGCTCTACGATCTGGTCGCCGACGCGATGAACGTCGAAGCGCCGCGCGTGAAGATCGGACACGAGCTCGGCTCGGAGGAGTTGAGCGATCTCTCGGTCGTTACCGTGCCGTATCGGTTCGGCAAGCACGCCATCGGCATGCTCTCGATCCTGGGGCCGCGCCGCATGCCCTACGCCCGGTTGATGGCCCTCGCAGCGGGCACCGCCGACACGCTTTCCGAACGCCTCGCCGACGTCGAGATCAAGTAAAGAGATAATGCCGACCAAAGACTACTACGAGACGCTCGGCGTCGGGCGCGACGCGTCCGGCGATGAGATCAAACGCGCCTACCGCGGCCTTGCCCGCACCCATCACCCGGACGTCGCGCACGACAAGTCGGATGCCGAGCATCGCTTCAAGGAGATCAACGAAGCGTACGAAGTGCTCTCGGATCCGAACAAGCGCGCGCAGTACGACCGGTTCGGCACGGTCGGCAACGGGATGGACGGCGGCTTCGGCGCGAACTTCGGGTCGGCCGGCTTCGGCGACATCTTCGACATGTTCTTCGGCGCCGCGTCCGGAGGCGGCGCGGCCGAGCGTCAGGCCCGGCGCAGCGGACCGGCCCGCGGCTCCGACCTGCGCTACAACATGGAGATCACGCTCGAAGAGGCGTTCGCGGGCACGACCAAAGAGATCGCGTTCGCGCATTTGGCCCAGTGCGAGACGTGCAAGGGCAGCGGCGCGGCACCCGACGCGCTGATCGTCCCGTGCGAGCGCTGCCAGGGCTCCGGCGTGATGCGTCAGGTCCGCCAGACGCCGCTCGGGCAGTTCGTGACGCAGGCCGCCTGTACCGCATGCAACGGCGAAGGCCAGCGCATCACCCAGCCGTGCGAGACGTGCGGCGGTCGCGGCCGCCACGAGGTCGAGCGCAAGCTCAGCGTCAAGGTGCCGGCCGGCGTCGACGACGGTTCGCGCATCCGCATCCCCGGCAGCGGCGAGGCCGGCATCCGGGGCGGCGCGGCCGGCGACCTGTTCGTCTACCTCAACGTGCCGCAGCACCGCATCTTCCGGCGCGAGGGGCTCGACACGTTCGTCGACGTGCCGATCGCCTACGTGCAGGCCGCGCTCGGCGCGACCATCACCGCTCCCTCGCTCGAAGGCGACCTGCAGGTCGCCGTCCCGGCCGGCACCCAGACGGGGACCACCCTGCGCCTGCGCGGACGCGGCATGCCGACCGTGCGCGGTACGCAGCGGGGCGACCATCACGTCACCGTGCACGTGGTCGTCCCGAGCAAGTCGAACAAGCGCCAGCGCGAGCTGCTCGAAGAATACGCGCGCGCCGGCGGCGACGCGATCGAGGAGAAGTCGTTCTTCGACCGTGTCAAAGACGCGTTC
>JANWKW010000144.1 GCA_025451135.1 Vulcanimicrobiia bacterium
CGGTGGGCGTAGACGATCAGCACCGCGATCAGGAGCCCGTAGAGCGTCAGGACGGGGGACCCGGTCGCGAACCACAGGGCGGCCGCCGCGGCCACGCTTGCGAGCATCGAGCCGACCGACGAATAGCGCGTCGCCGCAGCCCCCACGAGCCAGCCCGCGATCGCGACCAGCCCGACCGGCCAAGCGATGGCGAAGTAGGTTCCGAGAGAAGTCGCAACCCCTTTGCCGCCCTTGAACCCGAGCCACGGCGAGTAGCAGTGGCCGATCACCGCGAGGGCGGCGCCCAGCGCCACCGCGAGATCGCCCGGCACGAAATGCTGCATCAGCAGGACCGGCGCGAAGCCCTTGAGCGCGTCGAGGATCAGCACCGCGATCGCGCCGCGCTTGCCGAGCGAGCGCATCGCGTTCATGGCCCCGATGTTGCCGCTGCCCTGCGCGCGCAGGTCGGTGCGGTAGAACGCGCGCCCGATCAGATAGCCGAACGGGATCGAGCCGATCAGGAACGCCGCGACCAGCAGCAGGCCGAAGAGCACTACTCGCGGTCCTCGGATTCGCGACGCGCCCGGAACTCGAGGGTCAACGGCACGCCGGTGAAGTCCCAGTTCTGGCGGATGACGTTCTCGAGGAAGCGCTTGTACGAGAACTGCAGCTTCTCGGGATCGTTGCAATGGAAGACGAAGAGCGGCGGATGCGCGGCCGGCTGATGGCAGTACAGGATCTTGAACATCTTGCCGCCCGGGGCCGGCGCGGGATGGGCCATCGAGGCGTCGCGGATGACGGCGTTGAGCTTGGCGGTCGGGATGCGGCGATCGAGGTTCTCGGCGACGCTCTTGACCAGCGGCATCAGGTTGTTGAGCTTGCGCTTGGTCTTGGCCGAGAGGAACGTGACCGGCGCGAACTTCGCGAAAGGCACGGCGTCGTAGATCGCGTCGATCAGCTCGGCCTGCTGGTACTCGCCCTGCTCCTGGGCGAGATCCCACTTGTTGCCGACGATGATCAGGCCCTTGCGCTCTTCGAGCGCGATGCCGGCCAGACGCCGGTCCTGGTGCGTGATGCCGACCATCGAGTCGAACAGCAGGATGGCGATGTCGCAGCGCGCGATCGACGAGAGCGAGCGGAGCGCCGCGAAGTATTCGATCTTGCTCTGGGCCTGGCGGTTCTTGTTGACGCCGGCCGTGTCGATCAGCCGGACCTTCTTGCCTTCCCAGTTGAAGATCGTGTCGATCGAGTCGCGGGTCGTGCCGGGCACGTCCGAGACGATCGCGCGTTCTTCGTTGAGCAGGGCGTTGAGCAGCGAGGACTTGCCGACGTTCGGGCGGCCGATGATCGCGAGCGAGAGCTCGCCTTCCATCGACGTTCCTGCGGAATCGGGCGGGAGCAGCTCGACGATCCGGTCGAGCAGATCGCCGGTGCCTTCGCCGTGGATCGCCGAGACGACCATCGGATCGCCGAAGCCGATGCCCGCGAACTCGCCGTGCGCGGATTGCTGCGCCTTGGGCGACTCGCACTTGTTGGCGACCAGCACGATCGGCTTGCGGGTGCGCCGGAGGATGTCGGCGACCTCGTCGTCGAGCGGATTCATGCCGACCTGCGCGTCGACTACGAACACGATCACGTCGGCCTCAGAGGCGGCGGCCTCGGCCTGACGGCGGGTCGAGATGGTGATCAGGCTGGTCTCGGTGTCCTTATCCGCATCGGGGTCGATGCCGGCCGTGTCGACCAGGCTGAACGTCCGCCCCTGCCATTCGGCAAGCGCGTAGAGACGGTCGCGGGTGACGCCCGGCGAGTCCTCGACGATAGCCAGCCGCTGGCCGAGCAGACGGTTGAAGAGGGCGCTCTTGCCCACGTTGGGGCGGCCGACGACCGCGACGGTCGCGGGTCGGAGGGCCGGGGCGGCTTCGAAATCGGTCGTATCCACTGCGCCGCAGTAGTTGGCCGTAAGGCCCGAGAAGCCCGTTTTAGAGCACCATGGCAAGCATTTATATCGAGACCTTCGGCTGTCAGATGAACGAAGCCGACTCGCAGTATCTGGCGGATCGCGCGACCGCCGCGGGGTACGGCATCGCGACGGCGCCCGGCGAAGCGAACGTCGTGGTGCTCAACACGTGCACCGTCCGCGACAACGCGGAGCGGCGGGCGTACGGCCGGATGGGCCACTTCAAGACGCTCAAAGAAGCCGATCCGACCGTCAAGCTGGTGGTGACCGGCTGCCTGGCGGAGCAGGACCGCGAGACGATGGCCGCCGCCGTGCCGCACCTCGACGGCGTCTACGGCACGAGCGAACTGGTGCAGCTCGGCGATGCGCTCCAGCGCTGGCGGCCGGAGTTCGAAGAGAGCGAGGTCGCGGAGGAGCGGGCGCTGGTGATGCCGATGGGCGGCGCCGCGGATTGCGTGACCGACGCCTTCAGCCACCTCCGCGCCTTCGTGACGGTCCAACGCGGGTGTTCGTATTACTGCACGTTCTGCATCGTGCCGCACGTCCGCGGCCGCTTCGACATGCGTCCGATGGCCGAGATCCTGGCCGAAGTCCGCGAGAAGATCGCGGGCGGCGCGCGCGAGGTGATGCTGGTCGGTCAAACGGTCAACGCGTACAAGGATCCGGCCGACGGCACCGACTTCGGCGATCTCTGCCGCGCGGTCGCGGCGCTGCCGGGGTTGGAAAGGTTGACGTTCATCTCGCCGCATCCGAAGGATTTCACCGAGAAGATCATCCGCGATCTGGCCGCGCTGCCGCAGTGCAACCCGCGCATCCATCTGCCGCTGCAGTCCGGCAGCGATACGCTATTGCGCCGGATGAACCGCAAGTATACGATGGCGCAGTTCCGCGACGTCGTGGCGCTGATCCACGAGCATCTGCCGGACTGGGCGATCACGACCGACATCATCGTCGGCTTCCCGGGCGAGACCGACGCCGACTTCGCGGATACGCTCGTGTACGTGCAGACCGGCGTGTTCGCCAACGCCTTCGCATTCATCTATTCGATCCGGCGCGGCACGCCGGCCGCGCGCTGGGAGCAAGTCCCGGCGGCCGTCGCGAGCGAGCGGTTCAAAGAACTGTTCGACGCCGAGAACCTGGCGGTCGAGGCCTATCACGCGCGCAAGCTCGGCACCACGGTCCGCACGCTGATCGTCGGGACGTCGAAGAAAGACCCCACGAAGCTCGCCGCCAAGACGCTCGACAACGTGACGGCCATCGTGCCGAAACCCGAGGACTACGACGAAGCGCTCTACGCCCGCGAACCCTGGCTCGATATCGCCATCGAGTCCACGCACGTGTGGGGATGCACGGGCACGATCGTCCGGCGAGCCGAACGGTTCGCCGATGACGGCGCGCCGGTCGCGCGCCCGGTGTTGAGCCTGGTCTAGCGATCCTCGAAGCGGTCGAGGATCGCGAAGACCTCGCGCAGCTCGAAAAGGAGCCAGGGGATCGCCGGATGCTCGAATGCGTCCCCGTCGGAAAACGTCCGGACGTCGCCGGCGGCGTGGGCGACGATCGTCCGCATCTTCGGGTCGACGTCGAGGACCAACTTGGATCCCGTCGAGAGGTAGCGTTCGAACTTGGCCCGCAGGTAGGCCGCGCCGTCGCCGGGCGACCTCACCTCGATGGCGATCTCCGGAGAGAAGGGCGGCTCGTCCCAATCCGAGCGCGGATGCGCATCGTACTGCGCGTTCGAGATGAACGAAACGTCCGGGATAAGCCTCGTCCGCGCCGGACCGGAACGCTTCAGGATCGCATCCGTCTCGACGGAGGCCGTGCCACGGCCCATCCCGAGCGCGCGGACCACCGCGAACATCTCGCCCTGGACGAGCCCGTGCCGGTTGCGTGGACTCACCTTCGGGTACCTGACGCCGTCGAGGTACTCTTGGTATTCCGGTTCGGTGCGGTAGTCGATCGCCATACGAAGTACTTCACACCAGTCTATCACGCGAGACCGGTCACCTGACAAGAGGGAACGTTGGTTGGTCAAGCCCGATCGATGCGCCGGCCTAGCGCCGGATCTAATGCATGACGCGCTTGAACCAGAGCCATTCGCGGCCATTGCCCTTCATGAGTTCGAAGACCAGGCCGTGATCGTTCATGACGCCCTTCTTGACGTCCCAGGTGTCGTAGTGGTTTCCCGTGCAGTCCGCCTTCGTAAACACCTTGGCGTTGACCCTGATCTCGACGCTCTTGGGGACGTGGAACTGGATCGTGGTGTGCGGCTTCGACCACTGGTTGCCGACGTCGGTCCAGGTGTTCGAAAAGCCGTACGAGTTGTAGACGCTGACCCAGGCGCACGAATCGGTCGAGTTGTCGACGTTGACGGTCTCGACCATGGCGAGGGCGGGAGCGGACATCGCGAGCGCCGCCGCGATCGCTAAGGCGAACGGAAATGCTTTCATCGGGGTCTCCTTTTCGCCGGAGCAACGTATTCGCCGCCCGGCCGGTTCCCTTGCGCGGATCGGGCGACGAGAGGGGCGCCGGGTGCGTCGCTTCGAAGGGTCTTTCCGACGGTGCGGACTTCCCGCCGCCGTCGTCAACGCTGTAGGAACGGTGTCTATGGAAACCTCGGACAAGACCACCCGCCGCGAGGCGCTCAAAAAGATCGTCATCCTTCCGGCGCTCGCCGGCGCGTTCGCGCTGGGCGCGACCTCGTTCGCCCAGGCGGCGGACAACAAGAAGCAGTTCCATTACCAAGACAAGCCGGGGCCGGGCGGAAAGAAATGCGCCGGCTGCCGGTTCTTCCGAGCGCCGTCGGGGTGCACGATCGTGACGGGCAAGATCAGCCCGGCCGGCTGGTGCATCGCCTGGGCGAAACGCTGATCGGGGCGACGGGGGCATATCCACAAGGGGTGGGCACGATGCGCGGGGCATAATCGCGGTCTAGTGTCTGAGGCCCCCGTCAAACTCTCGCCGATGCTGGACCAGTACTTCGGGATGAAGGCCAAACATCCGGAGGCTGTCCTGCTCTCGCGCGTCGGCGATTTCTATGAAGCGTACGGCGAAGACGCCGAGACGGTTTCGCGCGCCCTCCAGATCGCCCTGACCAGCAAAGAGGCCGGCGGCCACCGCGTCGCCATGGCCGGCGTGCCGCACCACGCGCTCTCCAACTATCTCGCTCGCCTCGTCCAGCAGCGCTTCATCGTGGCGTTGGCCGAGCAGCTCGAGGTCCCGCAGGCCAACAAGCTCGTCCGCCGCGACGTGGTGCGTTTGATCACGCCGGGCACGCTGATCGAAGACCACCTGCTCGACGGCAAGCAGAACAACTATCTGGCGGCGGTCGCCTTGGTCGGCGATTGCTTCGCACTCGCGCACGCCGACGTCTCGACCGGCTTCGTGGCCGCGACCGCGCTGGCCGGCGAGTCGGCGCACGAAGAACTGCTCGCGGAACTCGGACGGATCGGGCCCACCGAGGTGGTCGCCGATCTCCCGGCCGACGTGCGCGCCACGCTGGCCGGATCGATCGAGGGGATCGGCGCGCGGCTCGCGACCCTGAGCATCGCGCTGGTCGAGGCGCGCGAACGCGGGCCGGTCGGCGGGTTCGCAATGGACGAGTCGCTCGCGATGCACCGCGCGCTCGACGCGCTGGCGGCGTTCGTGAGGCGGACCGGCGTGGCCGGCGATGCGAGCGCGCTCAACCCGCCCGAGTACTACCGGCGCCAGACGTTTCTCGCGCTCGACCCGAGCACGCGCAAACATCTGGAGCTGACCAAGGCGCAAGGCGCCAATCCCCGCGCGACGCTGCTCGCGACGCTCGACGAATGCGCGACCTCGATGGGGTCGCGGATGTTGGCGCGGTGGCTGACCGCGCCGCTGGTCGATCCGGCCGCGATCTCCGCCCGTCAGGACGCCGTCGGGGTTTTGCTCGACGACCACGCCCGTCGCGATGCCATGCGCGAGTTGATGCGCGGCTGCTTCGATCTGGAGCGGATCGCGCAGAAGGTCCGCGTGATGCGGGCCGGACCCCGCGACCTGGCCTCGCTGCGCCGGACGCTCGACATCCTCAAACCGCTGCGCCAAGTGACGCCGCCCGCGCTCGCCGGTCTGATCGAGCGGATCGGCGATTTCGGCGAGATGTTCGCCGATCTCCAGCGGGTGCTGGTCGACGAGCCGCCCGCGCTGCTCAACGACGGCGGCGTGATCCGTCCGGAATCGGATCCGGAACTCGCCGAATGCGTCGATCTTCGGACGGACGCCCGCGGCAAACTCTCCGACCTCGAAGAGCGGGAACGCGAGCGGACCGGCATCAAGTCGCTCAAGATCAAATACGCGAGCGCCTTCGGTTACGCGATCGAGGTCACCAAGGCCGCCGCCGGCAGCGTGCCGGCCGACTACGTGCGCAAGCAGACGTTGGCGAACGGCGAACGCTACGTCACGCCCGAACTCAAAGAACTCGAACTGGCGATCTCGACCGCGCAGTCCCGCCAACTCCGGCTGGAGGAGACGCTCTACGGCGAGCTGCTCGGGCGGATCGGCGCGCGCATCGACGATCTGCTCCGCGCGGCCGACGCCCTGGCGGAGATCGACGCGCTCTGTTCGCTCGCCCAGTGCGCGGCCGAGCGCGGCTACGTGCGCCCGTTGGTCAACGACCGGCCGCGGGTCGAGATCCGGGACGGCCGCCATCCGGTGATGGAGGCGGTGCTGCGCACCAACTTCGTCCCGAACGACCTGACGCTCGAGAGCGAGGCGCATCGCTTCATCTTATTGACCGGCCCCAACATGGGCGGCAAATCGACGTACTTGCGCCAGGCCGGCCTGCTGGTGATCATGGCGCAGATCGGCTCGTTCGTGCCGGCCCGCTCGATGGAACTGGGCGCGGTCGACCGGATCTTCACGCGGATCGGCGCGGGCGACGACCTTGCCTCCGGACAGTCGACCTTCTATATGGAGATGGCCGAAGCGGCGAACATCCTGCGGCGCGCGACCCGGCGCTCACTGCTGCTGATCGACGAGGTCGGCCGCGGCACCGGCACGATCGACGGGCTCTCGATCGCGCAGGCCATCTGCGAGTTCTTGCTCGGCTTGGGGGCCGAAGCGCCGATGACGCTCTTCGCCACCCACTTCCACGAGCTGTGCGCTCTGGCCGACCATTGGAAGCTGGTCGCCAACCAGCACATCACCGCCGTCGAGAACATGGCGCGCGGCGGGGCGCCGGTCTTCTCGCACCGCGTCCAGCCGGGTTCGTCGTCGCGCTCGTTCGGCATCGAGGTCGCGCGCATGGCCGGCCTGCCGGAGACCGTGATCGACCGCGCGCAGGAGATCGCCGACGTGCTGGCCGGCAAAGCCGACCTCGAGGTGACCGTCCCGCTCCGCAAAGCGCTGCAGAAGACCGTCCAGCCGGAACGCCAACTCTCGTTCCTCCAGCACGCGGAGTAGTCCGGCCATGATCCATCAGCTCGATCCGGTGACGATCGGACAGATCGCGGCGGGCGAGGTGGTCGAACGGCCGCTCTCGGTCGTCAAGGAACTGGTCGAGAACGCGATCGATGCGGGCGCGACGCGGGTGCAGGTCAGCATCGAACGCGGCGGCCTAGATCTGATCGAGGTGACCGACGATGGCGCGGGCATCGCGCCGGACGAGCTGGCGATCGCGGTGCGCCGTCACGCGACCAGCAAACTCGCCGCCGCCGAGGACCTGGAATCGATCGCAACGCTCGGGTTCCGCGGCGAGGGACTCGCATCGATCGCCGCGGTCGCGCGCGTCGAAGTCGTATCGCGCCGCCCCGACGCCGAGATCGGCGCGCGGATCCGGACGCATGCGGAAGAAGCGGAGGAACGCGAACCGTTCGCGGCGCCGGTCGGAACGCGCGTCCGTGCCGAGGGGCTGTTCGAGAACGTCCCCGTCCGGCGCGAATATCTGCGCGCCGCGAGCGCGGAGTTCAATCGTATCTCGTCGTGGCTCTCGATGTTCGCGCTGGCCTATCCGAACGTCACGTTCGGGCTGCGCCACGACGGCAAGGACGTCTGGACGATGCCGGCCTCGCCGGACGTCGCGCAGCGGTTGGCCATGGTCTTCGGCAAGGCGGCGGCCGACGCGCTGATCCCGCTCGGCGCCGACGCTCCCGGGCTCAACGGAACGCTCTCCGGCTTCATCTCGGCACCCGGCAACGATCGCGGCGACCGGCGCATGCAGATCCTCTTCGTGAACGGACGCTTGCTGCGCAGCACGCTGCTGGCCGGCGCGTGGACGGCTGGCTACGCGACCTTCGCGATGACCGGACGCCATCCGTACGGCGTGCTGTTCCTCGACGTGCCGCCGGATCACGTCGATCCGAACGTCCATCCGACCAAGAGCGACGTGCGGCTGCGCTTCGGGACGCAGATCTTCGATGCCGTCAAACGCGCGATCGCGACGACCCTGCGCGATCGCGCGGCCGCGCGCTTCGAGACCAGCGTCGGCGGGACGGGCGTCTCGTACGCCCCCGCGAGCATCGACGCGAGCCTCGAACACGTGCAGTCGCTCTTCGAACACGTCCACGGCGATCCGGATGCGGTGCCCGGCCACCGGATGCGCGTGCTCGGTCAGATCCACCGCACCTACATCCTGGCGACCGACGGCGACGCGATCCTGCTGGTCGATCAGCACGCCGCGCACGAGCGGATCGCCTACGAGAGCATCCTCGAGCGCGCGCAGGAGGCGGCCCCGAGCGAACCGCTGCTGGTGCCGGTCGCGGTCGAACTCGACGCCGCCGAGAGCGACGCGCTCGAGCGCGCGATCGAACCGCTGCGCGATGGCGGACTGGAGATCGAGGCGTTCGGGGATCGCGCCTACCGGATCACCGCGACGCCGGCCGGCTACGGATCGCGACCGTTCGACCTGCGCGGCTTCCTGGACGACCTGACCGAGGATCGCAAGCAGCGCGACGTGCGGGAACGGATCTGGGCGTCGCTCGCGTGCCACTCGGTGACGGTCGCGGGCGAGCGGCTCGAACCCGACGAGATGACGACGCTGGTCGACCGCCTCCAGCGCTGCCTCAATCCGATGCACTGTCCGCACGGCCGTCCGACCATGGTGCGCCTGAATCCGGACGACATCGGACGCATGTTCAAACGGCTGTGAGCGCGTCCGGCGTCCTGATCCTGGCCGGACCGACCGCGTCCGGCAAGAGCGAACTCGCGATCGCGCTCGCGACCCGGTTCGACGCCGAGATCGTCGGCGCGGACTCGCGGCAGATCTATCGCGGTATGCCGATCGGCACGGCCGCTCCGACCCCGGCCCAGCGCGCGGCCGTGCCGCATCACCTGGTCGACTTCTTGGATCCGCACGAACGCTACTCGGCGGCGCGGTTCGCGCACGATGCGACCCGAGCCATCGAGGAGATCCACTCCCGCGGCAAGCGCGCGATCGTGGTGGGCGGCACCGGCTTCTACATCCGCGCCTTGACGGGCGACGTCGGACTCGCTCCGCAGTACGACGCCGCGGTGCGCGACCGGCTGGCGCGCGAGGCGCGGCTGCACCCCCCGGAATTCTTGCACGGCTGGCTCGCCGCCCGGGATCCGCGCCGGGCCGCGATGCTGTCGCCGGCCGACACCTACCGCGTGACGCGGGCGCTCGAAGTGGCGCTCGCGGACGGCGTGGCGGCGCGCGACGACGCTCCGGCGCGCGGTCTGCGCGCGGCCGGCATCCCGTTCCTCAAGGTCGGGCTGGACGTCCCGCTGCCGGAGATCGACGAACGTATCGCGCGCCGGACGGACGCGATGTTCGAGGCCGGGCTGATCGACGAGGCGGAACGGATCGGCGCGGACGCGGTCGCGGCGGACGCGGTCGGGTATCCGCAAGCGCTCGCCTATCTGCGCGGCTGGTCGACGGATGCCGAGATGCGCGCGACGCTCGCGCGGGCGACGCGCCGGTACGCGCGGCGGCAGCGTTCGTGGCTGCGTTCCGAGCCCGACCTGATCTGGGCGCGTGCGTCGTCGGTCGCCGCTCTCGCCAGGGAAAGGCTCGCCTGGACTTAAAAGCAGGGAGCATGCCCGGTAACGTTCAGGATGGATTTCTCGCGGAGGCGCGCCGCAGCGGCGCGTCGGTCGTGCTCACGCTCGTCAACGGCAGCGGATTCCGGGGCGTCGTCACCGCGTTCGATTCGTTCACGCTGGTCTTGCGCGACGGCGCGCTGCACCGGCTGATCTACAAACACGCGATCGCCACGATCGCGCCGGAGCACGCGGCCGAACTCGTGCCGCCCCAGGAGCCGTCGTGAGCCGGCGCGTGCCGGTCACGAAGATGCACGGGACGCGCAACGACTTCGTCATCCTCGACAATCGCCGCGCCCACATCCTCGATCCGGTCGCCTTCGGACGGTTCGTCTGCGACCGGCGCTCGGCGATCGGCGCCGACGGGCTGCTCTCGATCGAGCGCTCGACCGTCGCGGACGCGCGCATGCGCGTGATCAACGCGGATGGCAGCGAGGCCGAGATGTGCGGCAACGGCATGCGCTGCGTGGCGCGCTACCTGACCGAGGCGGGCGAGGGCGACCGGCTGCGGGTCGAGACGCTCGCCGGGATCATCGAGTCCGACGTGTTGCGCGGCGATCCGGCCTTCGACGTGCGGCTCGAGGTCGGCGTCCCCGAGGTCGAGCGCCGCGCCTTCGACGGCCGCGAGGTCTGGTACGTCAAGGTCGGCAATCCGCATCTGGTGATGTTCGTCGACGCGCTCGACGCCGTCGATCTGCCGGCGCTCGCCGAACGCGTGCAGCGCGATCCGGCCTATGCCGGCGGCATCAACGTGCATCTCGCCGCGCGCGCGGCGGACGGGCTGGATGTGAAGCACTGGGAACGCGGCGTCGGACTGACGATGGCCTGCGGGACCGGCGCGGTGGCCTGCGCGGCCGCCGCCATCGTCGACGGAAGCGCGCGCTCGCCGGTCGCGGTCGCGGTGCCGGGCGGCACGCTGAGGGTGGGATGGGACGGCCAGGGTCCGGCCAGCCTGACGGGCCCGGCGGTGCGCGTCTTCGACGGCCACGTGCTCTACGACGAAGCCCATGTTCGCGCCTGATCCCGAGACGAACGTCCGCGAGGCGTTCGCGTCGGACGCGCCGCGCATCGCCGCGCTCGCGCTGCAGTTGGGCTACGAAGTCCCGCTCGCCCACGTCGAACGGACGCTCGCGCGCAGGGGACCGGCCTTCGAGGCGTTCGTCGCAGTCGTCCCGCGGGTCGGCGTGGTCGGTTGGGTGACGGTCTCGATCGGCGAGTCGATGACGTCCACCCGACATGCCGAGCTGGAAGGCCTGGTCGTCGACGCCGAGTACCGGGGCGGCGGCATCGGACGGCTGCTGCTCGAACGCGCCGAGCGGTTCGCGCGCGAGAACGGCTGCCCGATGCTCCGCCTGCGCTCGAACGTGCTGCGCGAACGCGCGCACGCGTTCTACGAGCGGGCCGGCTACGATTCGCCGAAGACCCAGCGCGTCTACGAGAAGCGCCTGTGACGACGGACGTCGGCCTCGCCTACTGCGACGCCAAAGCGCGGATCTATTTCGACGAGGAACGCGAGCCGCTGGCCGACGGCGGCGTCGAACGGCGGGTCGAACGCGACGAACTGATCCCGGCACCGCGCGGGGTGGTCCCGACCATCCTTCCGGGGCGCCGTCCGCTGACCACGACCGGCACCGAGTCGCGCCGCTTCGCGCTGGCCGCGATGCTGCCGGCCGGCTACACGCGCCTGCTGGTCCCCGCCTATCGCAAAGAGCCGGGCGCGCCGGCCCTGCCGCTCTTCGGCTATACCTACGCGTGCGTGGTCGACGACGAGCTCCACGTCGCCGCGATGCGGACCGACGAGAGCGAGGATTGGCAGCCGCGCTATTTCGGCGAGGGCGAACTCGAGGCGCTGCTCGACCGGCGGGTGGCAAGCGATCCGCACAACAGCGTGCTGCGTCAGGTCGCGAAGTGCTCGCGCGAGTACGGCTGCTTCACCGCGCAGAACGTCTTCCTCGAACGCGGCGAAGCGGCGCTGCCGGTCTCGCCGAAGTGCAACGCGCGATGCATCGGCTGCATCTCGGAGCAGGAGCCCGACGCGGGCCTGCCCTCGCCGCAGGAGCGCATCGTCTACGAGCCGGTCGCGAACGACCTGGCACGCATCGGCATCCATCACCTCGAGCGGGTCGAGGACGGGATCGTGTCGTTCGGGCAAGGCTGCGAGGGCGAACCGCTCCTGCGCTCGATCGAGATCGCGCGTTCGATAGAACTGATGCGCGTCGCGCAGAGCAACGGCACCATCAACCTCAACACCAACGGCTCGATGCCGGGCGCGCTCGCGCGCTGCATCGACGCGGGCCTGCAGGCCGTGCGGATCAGCCTGAACTCGTTCCGGCCGCACGCGTATGCGGCGTACTACCGGCCGATCGGCTATACCCTCGAGGACGTCTTCGCGTCGATCCGGCTCGCCTCGGAGCGCGGCCTGCGGGTCTCGCTCAACCTGCTCACGCATCCGGGCGTGACCGACGACGCCGAGGAGATCGCGGCGATGGAAGCGCTCCTGCGGGATATCCGGATCGACATGATCCAGACGCGCACGCTCAACATCGATCCGGAGTGGTACTTCGCTGCGGTCGGGCGGCCGGTGCATCCGCTCGGCATGCGCGCGGCGCTGGAGAAGATCCGCGCGATGCACGTCCGGGTCGGCAACTTCACCCACACCCACTGATGAAGGTCTGGCACATCGCGGTCTTGGTCGGGCTCGGACTCGCGTTCGACGCGTGGCGGCCGGGCCAGCTCGGCGGTCTGTTCCAGTTCGCGACGCTCACCGTCTTCTTGCCTGCGCTGATCTTCGAAGCCGCCTGGAGCCTCGATCTTCCGACCATGCGCCGCGCCTGGAGACCGATCGTGCTGCTGGCCGTCCCCGGCGTCGCGGTGACGGCCCTGATCGTCGCAGCCGGCGCGCACTACCTGGGCGGGCTGGCGCTGCCGGTCGCGCTGCTGCTCGGAGCCGTCTTGAGCGCGACCGATCCGATCGCGGTCGTCGCGATCTTCCGTCGCCTGAGCGTGCCGAAAGAACTCGCGACCATCGTGGAGAGCGAGTCGCTGCTCAACGACGCCGTCGCGGTGGTGGTCTACCGCGCCGTCCTGGCGGCCGTGGTCGCGACGCTGTCGACGGCAGCCACGCTGGGCGTGGCCGGTCACGCCGCCCTCGGCTCGGTGCTCGGGCTGCTGCTCGGCATCGGCGTCGGCCTGATCGCGATCCAAGCGTTGCGCCTGCGCGGCAATGTCGCGGTCCACACGCTTGCCACGCTGATCGCCGCCTACGCCGCCTACGCGCTGGCCGAACACTACGGATGGTCGGGGATCTTCGCGGTGATCGCCTGCGGGATCACGATGGGCGAGTACGAGCGCCGGAACGACGCCGTCGCGACCGCCGACGGCGTCGAGCACATCTGGTCGTGGCTCTCGACGATCGCGAACGGCGCGCTGTTCTTCCTGATCGGCGCGTCGGTGGCGCTCCCGGACCTCGCCCGCGAGTGGCAGCCGATCCTCGCGACCCTGATAGCGGTCGCCATCGCGCGCATAGCGCTCGCCTACGGCCTCCTGGCGGTCGCGCCGCCGATGTTGCGCTCCTGGAAGACGGTCGTTCGCCTCGCCGGCGTGCGCGGCGCACTCGCGCTGGCGCTGGCGCTCGCACTACCTTCGGCGCTCCCGGGCCGCATCGTCGCCATCGACGCGACCTTTGCCGTGGTGGTGGTCACGATCGTCATCGGCGCGCTGACCACGGAGCGCCGCATCGACCGGATGACGCTGGAATAGCCGAACGGTTCGTCCGACCGGCGGATGGCGGAGCGGTGACCCGCGGCCTAGGATAGAGGCGAGGGAACCGCACCCGTGATGATGACGAAGAAGGACACGCGTGCGCTGGGATTCTTCCTGGCGGCGTACGTGCTGGTCGTTTGCGC
>JANWKW010000145.1 GCA_025451135.1 Vulcanimicrobiia bacterium
AAGTTGCGCGAGAGGTCGACCAGCACGATGTTCGCGCGGCGCGTCATCTCGTCGCGGCTCTTCGCGATGGTCCCGGCCGTGCTGCCGGCGTTGACCAGCACGATCTCGTAGGTCGGACCGCCGGGCAGCGCGGTGACGATCCCGACGATCCGCTCCAGCAGCGCGGTGACGTTGCCTTCTTCGTTATACAGGGGGACGACGACGCTCAGAAGCGGGTCGCCCGTCGCTTGGTTCGCACTCATGCTGTGCGCCCTCGTTCGGCGCATGGAACCCGGGTGCCTAGAACGAACGTTGCCGCCCCATGAACTCCGCCTTCGCACTCGGATGCGCCTCCGTCATCGCCCTGGTCGCTTGTGCGTCGACGCACGAGCCGGCGACCGGCGTGCGGGCCGGCTCCGCGCAAGCGACGCCGACGGCCGTCGCGCGCGCTTCGACGGCGCCGCGGACCGGAACGGTCGCCCTCACCGCGGTCGCCGGCGGGGCCGGCTCCGCCCGGCCGCGCATCACCCCGCCCGCCGCGAAGGCGGCGATGGGTCCGGCGCCCACGCCCGCTCCCACGGCCGCGCCGTCGAGCCGGCCGAGCGCGGTCGTCGCGACCGCGCCGCCGCAGACGCCGAACGAGCAGAACACCGCCGAACCGGCACCGACCGCGACGTCTATCCCGTACCTCGCGCCGGATGCGCCGCCGCAGATCTTGAGCTTCGCGATCAGCGCGACCACCGTCCATCCGGGCGACGTGTTGAGCGGCAGCGTGACCGCGTCGTCCAACGTGGCGAGCGTGGAAGTGCGGGTCGCGGGCTATTCGTACAACATGGTCAAGACATCCCCGGGCGAGTTCGCGCTCGCGGTGACTGTGCCGATCGTGCCGCGGATCTTCCGCCGCACCTATCCGCTGGTCGCGATCGCGCGCAACACGCGCGGCGATGCGACCCAGCGGACGACGCAGATCACGATCCGCTAGCCCGGATCGCTACGGATGGATCGTCGGGAGCGATCCGGGCGAGGGCAGGTTCGGGAACGGCGCCGGGTTGTACGGCGTCGGGATCGAGTCCGGCTGCGGCTGCGCGCCGCCGACGGCCGTGTCGGCCCACTCGTACACGTCGTCGCCTCTGGCGAGCGTCTGGACGTCGGGGACCACGATGGTCCGCGGCACGCGTTGGATCCCGCGCTCGTCGACTTCTTGCGTGCTGAGCGATCCCCGCGTGTAGAGATACTTGAAGCGCGTACCGGACGCGAAGATCCGCGTGATCCGGAAGTGCAGCGCGTCGATCCGGTCCATGCGGATAGCTTCGGGATTCCACGCGCTCTGATCGGTGGTGATGTAGATGCTCGCGGTCAATGGTGTGGACGGAGGGACGCGAACGATGAACGAGACCGGGACGGGAGCACCGGTGAAATGGCGTCGCGCCTCGGCACCGGTCGCATCGACCGGCACCGGCACGAGGTCGGGATTGGCGACGGTCGGACTGAGCGCGACGGCGAATCGGCGGATGGAGGCGAGATCGCCCTCGGGAGCGAGCGGCGTCTTGGAGAGTTCGAGCTGCGTCACCAGGCCGGTCGCATCGAACGTCGCGCGGGCCCAATCGCGCGGCCCGGGCGAGGCCGTCGTGACGGCGCCGGTCTTGTAGTCGAGGATCGGCGCGTTCGGCGCGACCTTGAAACCGTCGCCGCTGGTGAAGAAGACGTAGCCCTTCTCGTAGTCGAGCAGCTGTGCGGTCACCTTGATCTGCCCGTCGGCGGCGACCGCGATCACCAGGATCAGCAGCGCGGCGAACGCACGCATCAGCGGGTTCTTCATCGAGGCCTTCATCATTGGCTCACCTGGATCACGAAGCTCGGGCTCCACTTGAGGGTGCCGAAGTTGAAGTAGTACGTCCGCGAGATGTCGAGGTAGTAGTGGCGCAACACCCGCATCCGCAGATCGCCCGTCACGTCGTACGGCGGCTCGCCGAGGAACGAGTTGCTCGTGAACGCACCGAGCACGTTGACGGGCGGGAGCGAGAACAGGCCCGGCACCGCGATGGGGAAGTCCGTGTGCTTGCGGGCCAGCACGTTGAACACGAAGTCGGGATTTGGCGTGAAGTTGATGCCGAGAGCGAGCGTGCGCTGGGTGGACGATCCTCGGAACGCTTGGAAACTGGAGAAGTTCGGGTCCTGGTAGACCGGGTTGACGGGATAGAGCTGCTGTTCGTCCGACGCCTGGTGATAGAAGGCGCCCGGCTGCTGTACCTCGGCGGAGAGATACGACGAGACGGAACGGCTGAAGTCGCGGCTCAAGCTGGCCTTGCCGTTGATCTGAACGACGCGATGGGGCACGGTGTACCACGTCGTCTGCGCGTCGAGCGCGGCATTGAAGTAGTACATCGTGTAGGTGTTTTCTCTGTTCCCGATCTTGATCGACGGCGCGAACAGCGTTGCGCCGACGTACTTGCTGCCGATCGTCGTGTACGCCGTGTCGCCCAGCACCTGGAGGGCGGCCGTGCATTTGTCCACCCGCGGATCGACGAAACCGCAGCCGTCGTGGATGTAGCTGATGCCGGCGTTCACCCGGACCTTGACCGGGAAGGCGGCCGCGTGTTTGGGGAACTCGAGCGA
Organism: Vulcanimicrobiia bacterium; assembly: GCA_025451135.1. Lineage (GTDB taxonomy): Bacteria > Vulcanimicrobiota > Vulcanimicrobiia > Vulcanimicrobiales > Vulcanimicrobiaceae > JALYSX01. Next base: position 2,596 of record JANWKW010000145.1, read on the forward strand.
CGAGAAGTCGAGCGACCAGGTCTGCGGGTGGCTGATCGAGAGCGGCTCGCCGACCAGCGACGCACCGGTGCCGCACGCCTGTACGACTCGGAGCGTGCCGGATGGGTCGTATTTGTCCTGCGTCCCGAGAAGGCAGTAGTTGACGGTCTGATACGTGAGCGAGGCCGAGAAGCCGTTGAACCCGTGGATCAGCCGTACGCTCGTGACGTGCTGCTCCTGCTGGGGCAGCGAGAACCCGTTCTGATACGTATGGAACTGCGTGAACGTGTGCAGTTCCGTCCGTTCGTCCGGCTGGTAGTCCCCGACGACGTTGTAGAATTTCGAGGCGCGCGTCAGCGGGTTGAGCGAGAGCACCAGATACGCCTTCTTCGATGCGAAGTGCTGTTCGAAAGCCGCGTACGCCTTGTTCGTCTGGTCGTAGCGCAGGTGGACGGCCGAAATGGAATTGCGGTTGCCGGCGAACTGCCAGGTCGCGTCGTAGTTCGCGCCGGCGAGCGAGTTCTCGGAGAGGTGCGGGTCCGACGAGAACGTCACGTAGTAGGTCGGCAGCGGGATCGTTTGGACCTTGCCTTCCATCATCACGACGTTCCCGAAGCGGACGAAGTCGCGCTCGCCGATGACCGCCTTGCCCGCCAGCAGGTACGGGACGTTCTTGGAGAGGTCGGGGAAGGCGAACGTGTCGCCCGGCATCTCGCGCCCGAGCAGCGGATGGGTGTAGTCGCCGTCGACGAACGTCCAGCGATCCGGTTCGCTCGTGATCGGCACGAAGTAAACGCGGTTGAAATCCATGAAGTCGGCGAGAGCCGCGCCGTCCTGCACGCCGTTGGGCGAATCTAGGTGCACGCCGCCGGCGACCATGAAGCGGTTGTTCTTGAGGTCCATCGTCATGGTCGCGCCGGTGACGGTCAGCCCGTCGCCGGTGGTGATCCGCACGTGGCCGTCCGCTTCGCCCAGGAACCTGTCGTAGTAGAACGCGATGCGGTCGGCGCTCAGGTGCAGCGTGCGATGCGGGACCGGCGAGGCGGCCGCAGCGGGGGCGGCGGATGCGGCCGCGGCCGAGGCCGCAAGGAGCAGCGCGATCGCGAACGCGGTCGATAAGTGTCGCAGCAAAGTCATCGTAGTGGCGTCTCGTTTCCGGGCCGGCGCTCGGGTCTCATGCCTGTTCCGGGGAAGATACGCGCCCCGGAAGGCAGAAACGCGAGAACCTATATGACGCGCGTAGTGACCATCGTCCTCGACTCCGGCGGTGTGGGCGCACTCCCCGATTCCGGCGATTTCGGAGACGCCCCGGGCGCCAATACCATCGGAAACGTGGCGCGCCGCAACGGCGGGCTCCATCTCCCGAACTTCGCCCGGCTGGGTCTGGGGAACCTGACCACCATCGAGGGCGTCGCCCCGGCCGCCGAGCCGCGGGCCCAGGTGGCGCGCCTGCGCGAGCGCAGCAACGGCAAGGACACCATCACCGGGCACTGGGAGATGGCCGGCATCATCACGACCGTGCCCTTCCCGACCTACCCCGAGGGTTTTCCTCAGGAATTGATCGACGGTTTCACCGCGATCACCGGCAAGGTACCGCTCGGCAACAAGCCGGCCTCCGGCACCGAGATCATCGACGAGCTCGGCGACGAGCACATGAAGACCGGGCGCCCGATCCTCTATACCTCGGCCGATTCGGTCTTCCAGGTGGCCGCCCACGAGGGCATCGTGCCGCTCCCGGTCCTCTACGACTGGTGCGAGCGGGCTCGCCAGATGCTGGTCGCGCCCCACAACGTCAACCGGGTCATCGCTCGCCCGTTCGTCGGCGAGCCCGGCAGCTTCGCGCGCACGGCGAACCGGCGGGACTACGCGATCGAACCGCCTCCCAGCATCCTGGACTCCCTGGCCGCCCGAGGTGTGGAGGTCCACGCGGTGGGGAAGATCTGTGATATCTATTGCGGCCACGGCATCGCGTCGACCGTCCGGGTCCAAGACAACCGGGACGCGATGGAGAAGGCCTTCGATCTGCTCGACCGGATCGATCGGGGTTTCATCTTCGTGAACCTGAACGATTTCGATTCGAAATACGGACATCGACGCGACGTGCGCGGGTACGGCGACGCGCTCGAAGCGCTCGACGCGCTGATCCCGCGGCTGGAATCGATGCTGCGCCCGGGCGACGAAGCGATCTTCACGGCCGATCACGGCTGCGATCCGACCGCGCCGGGCAGCGATCACACGCGCGAGTTCGTGCCGTTCGTCCATCTGAGCGGTCGACCGGGCGCCGAGCTCGGCATCATCGAGGGCATGGATCGCGTCGGCACCACCGTGGCCGCCGCCTTCGGAGGACCGTAGACCTTGGAACTCGCGACCCGTCCGATCGCGCAGCCCGCGACGCGCAGCGTCCCGGCTTCGTGGTGGGTCGCGAAGCGCGCGATCGACCTCGTCTGCGGCGGCGCGCTGGCGCTGTTGGCGGCGCCCATCGTCGCGGTGGCCGCGCTGGGCGTGGCGATCGTCTCGCCCGGCAATCCGTTCTACACGCAGGAGCGCGTCGGTCGCGACGGTCGCCGGTTCAGGATGGTCAAGCTGCGCACGATGGTGCTCGGCGCGCACGCGATGCGGGCCGAGGTCGCGCATCTCAACGAGGCCGACGGTCCGGTCTTCAAGATCCGCAACGATCCGCGGCTCCATCGTCTGGGCGGCTTCCTACGCCGCACCAGCATCGACGAGCTGCCGAACTTCTACAACGTGCTGGCCGGGGACATGGCGCTGGTGGGCCCGCGGCCGGCGCTCCCGTCGGAGGTCGCGCACTACGACGCCGACGCGCTGCGCCGCCTGAGCGTGCCGCAGGGCGTCACCTGCCTGTGGCAGATCAACGGCCGCAGTTCCGTCTCGTTCGACGAGTGGATGGAACTCGACAACCTCTACGCCGCGACGTGGACGCCGCTGGGCGACCTCCGCATCGTCCTGCGCACGATCCCGGCCGTGCTGCGTCGGGACGGCGCTCATTAAACCGCACCTGCGCGCCCTTCCGCGTCCCGAGCCGGCGGGGTGGTCGATCGCCGGCTCGACGTTCTTCGTCATCGCGGCGACGCTCGGTTCCTCGATCCTCGGATTCGGACGCGAGGTCATCAACGCCCGGTTCTACGGCACGCAGTGGGAGATGGACACGTTCCTGGCGGCCGCGACGATACCGACGATCCTCTTCGGCGTCTTCAACGGCGCGCTCATCAGCGCGCTCGTGCCGACGTTCTCCGGCTACCTCGCGCACGACGACGAAGCCGGCGCCTGGCGGCTGGCGAACACGATCCTCAACGCGCTCGCGCTGGTCTTGATCGCCTGCGCGGCGATCGGATACGTCGCCGCTCCGCTCTACGTGCCGGTCGTGGCGCACGGATTCCCGGCGCCGCAGATGGACCTGGCTATCCGCATGACGCAATGGCTGATGCCGAGCGTCGTCGCCGTGAGCCTGAGCGGCGTGCTCTCCGCGATGCTCAACGCATACCATCGCTTCCGCGCGACCGCGGTGACGGGCATCGCGGTCAACGTGGTGACGATCGGACTCGTGCTCTGGCTCAATCCGAGGTACGGCATCTTCGCGCTGGTGTTCGGGACCGGCGCCGGGCTGATCGCGCAGCTGATCGTGCAGCTGCCGGCGTTCCTATCGATCGGGCGATACCGTTTCGAGATCGACCTGCGTCACCCCGGTTTCAAGCACATGTGGCTGCTGCTCGGACCGATCATCGTCGGATCGGCGGCCGGGCAGGTCGCGCTGTTCTTCGACCGGTTCTTCGCATCGACGCTCACGCCGGGATACATCGCCGGGATGAACTACGCGATGAAGCTCACGAACCTTCCTCAGCAGGTGTTCGCGGCGGCGATCGCCACCGTCATCTTCCCGCTGCTGGCGGCGCAGTTCGCGCGGGATAACCGCAGGGGCGTCGGACGGAGCCTGGTCACGGGCCTGCGCCTCGTCAACTTCATCACGATACCCGCGATGGTCGCGCTGATCGTCCTGGCCAAGCCGATGATCCAGCTGCTGTTCCAGCGCGGCGCCTTTGCGGCGTCGGCGACCGAGTTGTGCGCGGGCCTGCTGCCGTTCGCCGCGATCGGGCTGGTCGGGCTGGCCGCGAGCGTGGTACTGACGCGGTGTTCGTTCGCCTGCAAAGAGATGAGCTGGACGGTCGCGATCTCGGTGTTCACGGTCGTCATCAACGTGCTGCTCTCGATGGTATGGCTGCCGACGTTGGGCGCGCGCGGCCTGCTGCTCGCGAACTCGCTCAGCCAGACGCTGCAGGCCGCGCTCCTCTTGGTCCTCGTCTGGCGTCTGCTCGGCGGTTTCGAATGGCGGCCGCTCGCGTTGTCGACGGTCAAGATCCTGGCCGCCTCGGGCGCGATGTTCGCCGTGCTCCATTGGATCGGCGCGCTCAACGCGACGCCGGAGCCGACGCTGCTCTCTCGCGGCTGGTTCCTGTTCGGGCAGATCTCGATCGGCGCGTTGGCGTTCGTCGGCGCGTCGTACGCGCTCAAAGTGGAAGAACTCTCGCTCGCCTGGCACACCATCCGCGCGAAGTTCGAGGCCAACGTGCCCAGCCCGCCGGAGAATCGCGACGCTCCGATCGCATAGAGCACTTTCCTGGTCGTCCGGTCGTCGTTGCAGGTAGCCGCCCCGGGCGACCGAAGTCGTCTCATCCCTCTCTCATGATCGCCGGGAAGTGAGTGTCCTCCACGCTATGAAGAACGCTTCGAGACTTACCTATGCCGCGCTCGCGCTCGCGTGTGCGGCCGCTCTCGCGGCGTGTGGAGGCGGCGGCGGCAGCGGGGGCGGCGGCGGCGGGGGACCGGTTCCGCCGACGGCGACGCCCGTCGTGACCGCGACGCCGGCTCCGACGGCCACGCCGACGCCCGGATCCACCCCGACCGCGGCGCGCACGGCCTCGCCGGCCGGCGCGCCGCTCCCGCCGATCGAATATCCGTCGGCCTCGCATCCCGGCTGGAAGTACTGGGGGCCGTGGAGCAGCGCCAACGCGTTCCGTTTCCCGGTCCAGTCCGGCTTCAACGGACAGGGCGAGACGATCGCCATCGTCATCGACGCCACGCCGTCGATGAGCGACCTGACGGGCTATCTCAATTACTTCCAGGTGCCGTATTATCCGGCGCGGACGATCACGCCCCGGGCGGTCGACGGCGGCGGACTCCCCGACGGATCGAGCGGGGGCGAAGCGACGCTCGATACCGAGACCACGGCCGGCATCGCGCCGGGTGCGAATATCATCGTCTACGACGTCCCCTCGCTGAGCAACACGCACCTCGTGGACGCCTACAATGCGATCGTCAGCGATCATCTCGCGAACGTCGTGAACCTCTCGTTCGGCGGCTGCGAATATCCGGGCTCGAAGACCATCGAGAACCCGATCTTCACGCAGATGAACGCGGCCGGGATCGCGGTGGCCGTCGCCGCCGGCGACACCGGCAACACGTGCTACTCGGACGGGACGACGTTCAATCCCGGCGCGCAATCGCCGGCGAGCGATCCCAACGTGGTCGGCGTCGGCGGTACGGCGACGAGTCCGTCGACCGACGTCATCACCACGAACCAGATCTGGAACGATTGCGCCAGCTCCGTCTCCGGCGACAACTGCGTGAGCGGAGGAGGCGTCTCCGGATTGTTCACCCCGCCGCCCTATCAGGCCGGCCTGCCGGGTGCGGTCGCGGGCGGACGCAACGTCCCCGACATCGCGCTGCCCGGGAACTGGGACGCGATGTATTCGCCGACCATCTGCGCCGGATCGCCGACCGGCTTGTGCGCCATCGGCGGGACCTCGTGGAGCGCGCCGCTCGCGGCCGGTCTGATGGCGGAGGTCTATCAATACTGCCAGGTCACGAGCATGCCGAACTACGTCGCCATGTTCTACGACACGTTCGCATCGGCCGGATACGCGGCGTTCTCCGACGTCACGGTCGGCAGCGACCAATACTTCTCGGCCCCCGCGCCGTTCTACGGCGCCGCTGCGGGCTACGATCCCGTCGGCGGTATCGGCCAGCCCTCCGGCATGGCCGTCGCGCAGCACATCTGCCCGGGACGCGTGCTCGGTCCGCTCGGCGCGACCCGCAGGGCGAGCGCCGTCGTCGAACGGCGTCCCGCTCAGGCGTGGGTCGACGACAACCGCATCGACCTCGGCGCGCTTCGCGGCACGGTCGATCTCGGCCGCCGTGAGGGATCGGATCGGACCGCCATCGCCGTCGCCATCCGCGCCACGTCGAGCGTCCATCAAGACGAACAATCGGTCGTCGAGGCGCTGCAGAGCGCCGGCTTCACGGTCACCCAGCGATTCGGGAACGCCGGCGTCGTCGACGTCGAAGGGCCGGCCTCGCTCGTGGAGTCGTACTTCGGGACCGCGCTCCACGACTATGCGCAGAGCGGCGGCCGGCGGTTCGCCAACGTCGCGCCGCTGACGATTCCCGCGCAGATCGCGCCCTACGTGCAGGGCGTCGTCAGCGACGATCTCGTGATGAAGTGGCACCCCCGGCTGCGGGTGATCTACTGATCCATCGAGGGAATGAGAACGGCCCCGGGTCGACCGGGGCCGGTCTCGTCCTGCGCGGATCCTCGGAGGGTCAGAACGTCTTGACGTTCTTGAATCCGGCGCTGCGGAAGGCTTCGGCGACCGCGCCGGCGTCGGCACCGGCCGCATCGAAGATCGCGACGCAGCGGCCTTCGTCGATCGCGTCGTTGTAGTTGCCGACGGTGTCGCCGGGGATGCCGGCGTCGCCGAGATAGTTGTAGGTGGTGCCGTGCGCGCCGAAGTCGCGCAGGTCTTGGTGACGTCCGCCGATGCCCGGCACGCCGGTGCCGCCCGACGAGGCGATCACGTTGGTGCCGTGCGTGATGTCGTCGGAGAAGTCGTTCGATTCTTGCGCCTGGGCGACGTAGACGAAGTCCATCACCGAGTCCTCGGCATCTTGCGAGGGTGCGCTCTTGGTGACGACCCTGACCTTGGTCGCGTCGAGGTTGGCGGCCGTCAGGGCCGCCTGGATCTCGGCCGGGTCGCAGGACGGGAAGATACCGGTAACGATTGCCACGAGACGAACTCCTATGCGAGGTTGGCGTACTGCCGCAGGGCGTGGGCCAAGCGTTCGATGCCGACCCGGGTTTTTTCTTCCGACGAGTTGGAGAAGTTCAGGCGCATGCCGTCGTGGACGTCCCGGGTCGGGTAGAAGCTCACCCCGGGGACGAAGACGACTTTCTGCTCGGCGCTGACCTTGAGCAGCTCGGCGGTATCGATGCCGCGGACGGTCGCCCACAGGAACATCCCGCCGGCGGGCCGGTTGAACGAGACGATCCCGGGCATGTGCTCGGCCAGCGACTCGAGCATCACGTCGCGCCGCTTGCGATAGGTCGCGACGATCTCGCTCAGGTGCGACGCGAACTGGGCCGTCCGAGAGACGAACCGGTGGAACAGGTACTGGGAGAGCGAGCCGCTATGCAGATCCGCGCCTTGCTTGGCGAGCACCAGCTTCTCGCGCACGTCCTCGTCGTCGCAGACCACCCAGGCGACTCGCAAGCCCGGCGCCATCACCTTGCTGCCGGTGCCGAGGTAGACGATCGTGCCGGTCGTGGCGTACGACGAGAGCGACGGCAGATGGTCGCCTTCGAAGCGCAGTTCGCCGTACGGATCGTCTTCGACGATCGCGATGTCGTAGCGCTCGCAGATCCGGACGATCTCCTCGCGGCGCTCGGCCGCGAGCGTCCGTCCGGTCGGATTCTGGAAGTTGGGGATCAGATAGACGAACTTGGGGAATGGATCGGCCGACGCGAGCACGCGCTCGAGCGAGGCCGGAATCATGCCGTCTTCGTCGGTCTCGACCGTCAGATAGCGGGCCTGATAGGCGTCGAACGCCTGGATCGCGCCCAGATACGACGGGTGCTCGAGGACCACGTGGTCGCCCGGATCGAGATATATCTTGCCGATCAGGTCGAGACCCTGCTGGGATCCGTTGACCATCACGACCGCGTCCGCATCGATGCTCCGGTTGAAGCGCATCGTCAGCCGGCGCGCGACCCACTCGCGCATCTCGGGGATGCCCTCGGTGACGCTGTACTGCAGCGCCTGCGCGCCGTACTCGTCCATCACCTCGCGGGTGCATTCGGCGATCGCATCGATCGGGAAGAGCTCGGGCGCGGGCAGGCCACCGCCGAACGAGATCACGTCCGGCTGCTGCGTGACCTTGAGCATCTCGCGGATGGTGCTCGCCCGCAGATGCGAGGTGCGCTCCGCGAACTTGGCCGCTTTGGATAAGGTGGACATGACGCTAGGGCCTATTGGCCGAGCATTGACGGCGCCCTGCGGTAAGGATATAGTGGTAAGGCGTGGAAAGTAAGGAATATCGGGCGAAGATCACCAGCAAGAATCAACTGACGCTTCCCGCCGGAGTGAGCGCCTTCTTGCATGTCGGCCCGGGGCAAGAGATCCGCTTCGAGGTCTCGGACGAGGGCGTTACCGTCAAACCGGTCAGCGTCCGCGAACGCCTGAAGCCGCTGATCGGTAGCGGGCGGGTCGGTAGGGGCATGACGTTCGACGAGGTCAATTCCTACATGCGCGAGTTGCGGGGACATGACGAGTTTGACGACCGCGACGGCGATTGATGCCAACGTCGCGATCGTTCTCGAACGCGGCGGTCCCGAAGAAGTGGAGATCGTGGCGCGGACACTCGATCGCGTCGCCGAGGATGGTGGGATCGTCGTCTCCGGGCCCGTCTTCGCCGAACTCTGCGCCGGCCCAGCGGGACCCGCGAAGATCGAACGTCTGTTGATCGAGTCGAGGATCTCGATAGCGTGCGATCTCCCGCTCGAGGTCTGGCGACACGCAGGACAAGCGCTTCGGGCCTACGCGGAACGTCGCCGCTCGCGCGGTGCGGGCGGACCTCGCCGCATACTCGCAGACTTCATCATCGGCGCCCACGCGTGCACGGTCGGCACGCTGGTGACGAGCGACGCCGCCTTCTACCGGCGGGCCTTCCCGGATCTGCGCGTGATCGATCCGACGGACGAGATCCTCGACTAGCCGATCACCATCGGCGGCCCGCCGACCGGCGGACCGGCCGGGGCGGCGGGGCGGACGCCGGTGAACGATTCTTCGCGGACGAAGGCCAGCACGGTCGCGCCCAGACCGACCACGCCGACCAGGACCATGATGAGCGCGCCGACGACCGGCACGAGCTCGGCCGCGGTGATCAGCGCGAGACCCAGCAACAGCGCGAGCAGCGGCGAGGCGGTCGTGCGCGGGCTCATCATCTCGTAGAGACGGCGGCCGACCAAGAGCGCGAGCGCGGCCGTCCCTACGAAGAGGCCGGCGACGACCGCGAGTGCCTCGACCGCGATCAACGGGATCAGGACGACGGTGATCGCGAAGAGCAGCGCGAGCGGGATGACCGCGATCCAGCCGACCAGGCCGACCGCCGTGCACAGCCCCGGATGTTTCTCCAACCGGTCGAGCGCCATCCGCGTACGCAGCGGGAAGATCAAGAAGAAGAGCAGCACGACCGCCGCCAGGCCGATCTTCCAGGCGATCCCCCGGGCGGAGACGATCGAGCGCGCGACCTGGCCGCCCTGCTGCACGCGGCCGGTGATGAGAGCGCCGGGGCGTTCGTCGATGGTCCCGCCGACGACGGTGAGGTCGCCGTGGATCGTCCCGTCGACGGTGGCGTCGCCGCCGATCACGACGATGTCGCCTTCGACGATCTGGCCGCGTTCGATATAGACGTCGTCGAAGTAGACGCCGCCGTGGTCGACCGTCTCGACGCGCGCCTGCGCGGGCTGGGCGAAGCCGGCGAGCGAGAACGCGCTCACGACGATTGCGAGCGCGATCGCGACGCGCGCGTTCATCGACGGACCTCGAGGCTGACGGACGCCAGGCGGCGCGGCCGCACGTGACGGTAGAAGTAGAAGAGGCCGGCGAGCGCGAGCACGTCGAGCAGCAGCACGCCGCCGACGATCGCGCCGACCGCGATCGGGTCCGGGGCGAGCGCGTGGCCGGCGCCGAGGCCGGCATCGGCGAGCGCTATCAGGCCCGAGCCGAACGGCGCGAGGGCGCGCTCGACGGCGGCGATCGCGCCCGTGCCGCGCAGCAGGAACCAGCCGCCGGCGAGCAGCCAGACCGCCAGCAGATACGCGCCGACGGCCATCCAGACCGGCATCAAGCGACGGACCGGGACCGGCATCGAGCGGGCGTGCGCCATCACGGCGAAGGTGAAGTTCTCGGGCAGCGAGGGCACGGTCGCGGTGGCCAGCAGCGCGTCGACGACCTTGAGCTCCTCGACCAGCGCGGTGCAGCCGGCGCAGCCGTGCACGTGACGCGCGACCACTGCCATCCGGCGCGCGCGCAGCGTGCCTTCGAGATAGTCGGCGAGCAGCGGTTCACACGAGGAGCAGCGCATGGAGCCCTCCGGATCCGCTCTTGGTCTTGGCGACGGCGCGATTCTCGCGATCGCGCATCCGCTGCGCGAGCGCGATCTTGCCGCGGTGGATCAGCGTCTTGACATTGCCCAGCGACAACCCCATCGTGCTCGCGATCGCGTGATATTCCAGGTTGTCGAAGTAACGCAAAGCCAGTACCGTCCTCGTCCGTTCGGGGAGTTCCGCCATCGCCTCGCGCACTTCGCGCTCGGCTTCGCTGCGGAGGATCCCGCCTGCCGGATCCGCATCTGCAGAGCGATCGGGAAGCGCGTTCTCGAGGGTCTGGTCCTCCGGCAGGTCGAGCGTCGGCGGACGCTTCTGCGACTTCCCGAGATGCGTCCGCACCACGTTGCGGGCGATCTGATAGATCCAGGTCGAGAACTTCCCGAGCTGGGGATTGAACGTCCCGAGGTGCGCGTACGCCCGCAGGAACGTCTCCTGCGAGAGATCCGCGATGTCGGACGGTGCGCGCACGCCGGCGCCGATGAAGTTGGCGATCCCGCGCTTGTAGCGGTCGACCAAGACCCCGAACGCGTCGGAGTCCCCCTCTCGAACCTGGCGTACCAGAGCTTCGTCGCTCCGACCCTCGATGGTCATCCCCTCTCTGGTTCGGTCCTTGTCTCTCGTCTTACCGCGGCCGGAGCGAAGAGTTACAGGCGTCCTTCGGGGAGAGGAGCGGGGGCCGCCCCTCGAGCGGCCAGGCGATCGCGAAGGTCGGGTCGTCCCAGGCCACTCCGAACTCCTGGGTCGGATCGTAGCCGGCGCTCTGCTTGTAGGTGAGGATGGTGCCGTCTTCGAGCGCGAGGAAGCCGTGCAGGCATCCGGCCGGGATGTAGAGTTGGCGGTGCTCGTCCGCCCTGAGGTACTCGCCGTGCCACTGCCCGTAGGTCGGGCTGCCGGGCCGGGGGTCGGCGATGACGTCGAACGCGCTGCCCTGGAGCACCCCGACCAGTTTTGCCATGCGCGGGTCGCCGTGAAGCCCGCGCAGCACGTCGCGCTTGGAACGGGAGACGTTGTCCTGGACGAACGCGTCCGGGATGCCCGCTTCGCGATAGCGTTCGAGCGAATAGGCCTCTTTGAAGTAGCCGCGCTCGTCGGAGAAGACGCGCGGGACGATCAGCAGGGCCCCGTCGATCGGGAGTGGCCGGACTTCCATGCGCCCGTCATTCTCCGCGATGCGGGGGCTCGCCCCGTGCGCGCGTCGTACTTGAGATGTCGTGCAAGCAGCGTTGACGCGGATGCGGTCGAGTTCGTTCCTCCGGCAAGGCGTGCTCGTCTTCGCGGGCTCCACGTTCCTCAACGCGGCCGGCTTCGTCTACCACATGATCGCGAGCCGCACGCTCGGTCCGGCCGAGTACGGGACGCTCTACGCCTTGATCGCAGCGCTCGGGATCGCCTCCGGGCCGATCGTCGTCGCGATCCCGGTCATCTCGCGCTTCGCCGCCGAGTTCGCGGCGCGCGGAGATCGCGCGCATCTGCGCGGGCTCGCGGTCGGTCTCGGCCGCACGTGCGTCGTCCTGCTCCTGGCGGTGACCATCGCCGCCGCGGCAGCCGCCGTCCCGATCGGCGCGTTTCTGCACGCGCCGGCTTGGGCGATCCCGGCGACCGCCGTGCTGCTGGTCGCGATCTTCGCCGGGAGCGCCTACCGGGCGTTCGTCCAGGGACTGCTCGACTTCGAGGGGTACGCGCTCTCGACCGTGATCGAAGGCGTCGCCAAGCTGATCGCGACGGTCGCCTTCGCGACGATCGGCTGGCGGCTGTTCGGCGCGCTCGGCGGATTCATCGCGGGCAGCGCGGTCGGCGCCGGCATCGCCTTGCAGCGCGTGTTCGTGCGCACGATGCGCTCGCCCGAGGCGCCGGTCCGCTACGACTGGCGCCGTATCGCGCACGCCACCGCCGGCTCGGCGGCGCTTGCGGTGAGCGCCTCGCTGTTCGGCAAGATCGACGTCGTGATCGTCAAGCACGCGTTCGACGCGACCCAGGCCGGCATCTATTCGGCCGCCGCGCTCGGCGGCAGCATCCTGCTGTTCGGCGTCGGCTTCGTGCCGGCGGTCCTGCTGCCGCAGGCGGCCGATCGGCATACCCGCGGCGAAGCGACGGCCGGCGTGCTGATGGCGTCGTGCGGCGTGCTGCTCGCCTTCGGCGCGGCCTGCCTGGCGGTGTTCGCGTTCTTCGGCCCGCTGCTGCTGCGGGTGCTGGTCGGCCCGCAATACGCGGCCGCCGACGGTCTGCTGGTCTGGTACGGCGTCGCGATGCTCTTCGTCGCGCTGATCACCGCGCTCGGCTCGTACGGGATCGCCGTCCACCGGCTGGCCTTCGGCTGGGCGGTCGTGCTCGGATCGGTGCTGACGTGGATCGCGATCGCGTCGTATCACCCGACCTTGGATGCGGTCGTGCGCGTCCTGGCGGCCGGCGCGGCGCTCACGGCGGTGGCGACCGCGGCGTCGATCGGCGTGGAGTCGGCGCGCGCGCCGCGCCGCCCGGCTGGGCCGGCCTGATGCGCGTCCTGGTCTTCGGCGGATCCGGACAGCTCGGCTCGGAGATCGTGCGACGCTGGACCGATTGCGAGATCGCCGCTCCCGCCAGTGCGGATGTGGACGTCGAGGACGCGGCCGCGGTCGCGTCGTCGATCGCGGCCCACGCGCCGGACGTGGTCGTCAACTGCACCGCCTTCCACAACGTCGACGTCTGCGAGCGCGAGCCGGCACGCGCCTTCGCGGTGAACGCCACCGCAGTCGAAGGGATGGCGCGCGCGGCCCGCGCCGCGGGCGCGGCGTTCGTCACCATCAGCACCGACTACGTCTTCGACGGCGAGACCGACCGGCCGTACCGCGAGACCGACGAACCGCGACCGCTCTCGCAGTACGGCGCGTCGAAGCTCGAGGGCGAACGGCGCGTCGAACGGCTGCAGATGGACGCGTACGTGGTGCGCACGTGCGGCCTCTACGGCACGCGCGTCAGCTCTTCGAAGGGCTACACGTTCGTCGACCGGGTGCTCGCGAAGGCGCGCGCCGGCGAGCCGCAGGCGATCGTCGACGACGCGTTCGCGTCGCCCACCTATGCCGCCCATCTGGCCGCCGCGCTGCGCGGGTTGATCGAGACGCGCCGCTACGGGCTCTACCACGCCGCCGACGCCGGGCCGGTCTCGTGGTTCGCGTTCGCCTCCGAGGCCTTGCGCCGGGCCGGGATCGACGGACCGCTCGAACCCACGAGCCGGGCGGCCTGGAAGCCCGAGACCCCGCGCCCCCGCTTTTCCGCCCTCGCGTCGGAGCGGCTGGCCGCCCTGGGCTTCGCCATGCCGACCTGGGGCGAAGGCCTGAGCGACTATCTTCGCGATAAATTAGCGCCGTAGACTATGGAACTTCGAATCGATCCCACCGCGGTCAAACGCTGCCGCTCGCTCGCGAGCGCCGTGGCCGCGCCCGTTGCCGCGTTCATCGCCGGACACTCGACCGTCGCGGTGGAGCGCTCGGTGCTGCGCCTGCTCGGCATCGACGGGGTCGGCCACGACGAGATCCCGCTGCCCAACGCGATCTTGGACGGACTCGCGCCCGAGCGGCGCGGGCGGGGCATCGCCCTGCCGTTCGGCCGCGCTCTGGCCGAGACGGGACTGCGGCCGCAGGAGGTCGCCGATGCCTTGGCCGGCGGCACCTGGACGCTCGACGCCTTCGATGCCGTCCCCGAGGCGGCTGCGCGCGGCGCGCTCGCGCCGTTCGTCGAGCGCGGGCTCGAACGCGTGCGGGCCGGACGCGCGCGGCGCGAAGAGAGGCTCGCGCGCCATCCGCAGACGCAGGCGCCGCTGCTCTACGTGATAGTCGCCAGCGGCAACATCTACGAGGACCGTTCG
>JANWKW010000146.1 GCA_025451135.1 Vulcanimicrobiia bacterium
CGCGCCTTTGCGGGGACCTTCGTCCTTCTGATCCTGACCGCGACGCTCGGCGTCGCGTTCGCGTTCGCCTTGGGCGGCCGGTTGCCGGCCGGCCTGCTCGCCGGCACGCCCGGAGCGCACGCGCTCCTCGGGATCGGCGGCTGGCTCACGCTCTTGGTGACGGGCGTCTCCGCTCGCACGATGGGTCCGATCGCGGGGACGCGTTCGCGCTTCCCGCTCCTCCACATCGGCTGTTCATGCGCGCTCCTCGTCGGCACGCTCGCGGCGGCGCTCGGCGCTGCCCTCCGTCATCCGGCGATCGAGCTCGCGGGCGCGGGGCTGCTGGTGCTCGGCGCGGTCCTCTACGCCGCCGATATCTTCGACGTGCTCGCGCGCGCCACGGTTCCGCATCGGCCGCCGCAGACTCTGATGGGCTGCGCCGCCGTCTGGAGCGTGGTCGCGGCCGTGCTGTTGCTGGCGAGTTCGGTCGGAGCGCCGCTCGCCGCGGCGGCGGTATACGTCGCGCTGATGGGTTGGATCGGGAGCGCCGTCCTCGCCCACATCCATCACATCGGCGTTCGCGTCCTCATCACGACAGCGCGCGGCGAGGAGGACGAGACGCGGCCCGGCAGCGTGCTGGACGGACGACTGACGTGGACCGCGACCGGGCTCTTCCAACTCGCCGTGCTGGCCGGCGGGATCGCCGTCGCGTGGGGATCCGCCGGCGTGCTCGAACTCGCGGCTCTCGCGGGCTTCGTCGCGTTCGCGGTCCTGGTCGCCAACCTGCGGCACGCATGGACGATCGTCTCGGCTTGACGGAGGCCCCGGCCGGACAGCGAAACCGGGATGCATGAACGTTCGAGCATCGGCCACCGTCGCCGCCGCTGCGGCGCTTCTCGTCGCAGCCGGGTGCAAGAACGGTGCGAGCCTTCCCGGCCCCGCCGCTCAAGGACCGTCCACCGGCTGCGGCTCCTCCACCGGCGGTCCGATCCCGCCCGACGTCGCCTCCGCCATCGCGCGCGCGGTCGGCGCGAAGCCGGGCCTCCCGGGCGTCGCGATCGGCATCTACGACCGGGGCGCCGCCTACACGTACTACGCGGGGAGCGCGGTCAAGGATTCGAGCTGCGTCGACGGCTCGACCATCTTCGAGCTCGGGTCGCTTACCAAGACCTTTACGGCGGCGATGCTGGCGCACGAGTATCTCGCGAACGCCGCGGTCGATCCCGGACAGAGCCCGGTCCGGTGGATCGACATGCTCGGGCGCGAGAACGACGTCGGCGATGGCTGTCCGCCGCCGGCGATGCCGACGCCGGTGCCGACGCCCGGCTACGGCGTGATGGCCACCATGACCCTCTCCACGCTCTCGACGCATACGTCTGGACTCGACGATGTCGATCCGGCCTTCGACGGCATCGCCGAGCGGCCGTGCATGTCGCCGCGCGTCTTCGTGCACTACGTCTCGGTCTATCCGCTTCCATCGCCGGTGCCGACCCCGCCGCAACCGTGGGTGTACTCCAACAACGGCTACGGGACGCTCGGCTACGTGCTCCAGGGGATCGAGCATAAGGACTGGTTCGCGCTGGCGCAGAGCGAACTGCTGACGCCGCTCGGGATGACGCACACCTACGACGTCGGCGCGGTCCCATCGGCCGGTTATGCGCAAGGCTACGACTGCACCGGCTCGCGCGCCGTGCCGCATTGGCCGCTCGATCCGTGGCCTGCGGCTGGAGCGCTGCGTTCGACGCTTCCCGACATGATGAACTACCTCGCGGCGGCGATGGACAAGAGCGGCACGCCGCCGGAGATCGGGGCGGCGATGCAGCGCGCCGAGACGCCCGTGGCGGGCGTGCAAACAGGCAGCGGCGGCGATCAGGGCATGGCGTGGGCGGTCGGGCACTTCCGCGGCCTCGCCATCACCAATAAGGACGGCGGCACCGACGGATTCAACTCGTGGATCGGCATCGTCGTCCCGGCCTCGGGCGCCCAAGCGCTCGGCGTCGTCGTCCTGACGAATCGGGCGCCGGGCATGGACGCGCCGTGCACCGGCTACGAGGGCAACCCGGCCGACGACATCGGCGAGTCGATCCTCGAGAACGTCTAGGCGACGGTCACGCTGCCGATCGTGACCAGCGGACCGGCGCCCGGATTCCCGTACGCGACGAACGAGATATCGAGCGCCGAGAACGTCCCGCCCTGCAATGCGAGCGGCCGCTGCAGGCTGAAGGTGAGCGTGACGGGCGTCATGCCCATCACCTGTTCGATCGAGATCTCGAACGACCCGAAGGAGTCGACGTAGTACGTGCTCTCCTTCGTGCGCGGCGTCGCCGCGGCGGGCAGATTCACGAACACGTTGAACGCGAAGCCGCCGTTCGCGCCCGCGGCGGCGAGCCGCACGTCGGTCAACACCAAGTCGATCGTCGCTCCGGCGGCGACCGGAGTGCCCAGCGGCACGTGCACGGTCGCGCCCCCGCTATCCAAGCTCACCGCGTTCGCGCCCGTGAACGCGGCGCCGCGCACGCGCGCGAGCGGTTCGGGCGGAAGTTGGCTCGGCGGAGCGACCGGCAGCGCGAGATCGCTCCAGGTATAGCCCAGCGCGTCGGTATCCGCCATCCGTGCGACCGACGCGCGCCACGTGCCCGCGACGTCGTACGCGAAGCTCGCCTGCGCGTAGTAGGGATCGCCTTGCGACGGCATCCGGCGGCCGCCCCCGGCCGACAGCCACGCGCTCCACAGACGGTCGACGTTGCAGTGATGCACCCAGAAGAGCGGATCGCGCGCGGCCGTCGGGACGGCTCCCATGTCGCCGCCGATGGCGTCGTGCACCTCGCCGTGCGGATTCTCTTCCGCGATCGATTCGAACGTCTCCCCGTCCGGATTTCCGTCGGCGAACGTGACGATCGCGGGGTCGAACGCCGCGTAGACCAGTCCCGTGACGGTCTGTTGCGCGCGCGCCGCCCAGAACAACGGATTCGCCGAACCGTCGCCGAGCGTCGGAGCGGCGAAGATCGCGGGGATATCGGGATGGGCGTAATAATCCCAGTAGGGCAGCGCCAAGGTCGGATCGCCGGACATCTGTTGGAGCATGCGTTCGAAGTACGCCAGAAATCCGCGGTGCCACGCGTAGAAGTACGGCCGGCCGTGCCTGCACTGGTTCCAGACGCTCGCCATCGCGGGCGGCGGCGTCATGCCGTTCGGCATCCAGTGGCTGTAGTGCCAGTACGTCCAACTGCGGTCGTCGGTCGGATCCGCGATCGCTTGCATGGCCGCGACCGCGCGACGCAGGGCCGCGACCCGCGCGGGATCCGCCGCGAAATCGGAGACCTCGCGACGCAGCAGCCGCACTGCAGGGACGGCCGGCGCGATCGCGCTGCCGGGCGTGCACGCCGCCGCCGCCAGCGCGGCGGCGCTCGCGACGAAGCTACGCCGCTTCATCGCGCGCGGCTCACGCCGAACGACGACGTGGTGACGGAGATCCAGAAGTGTCCGTCTTGGGTCGGTTGGCCGGGCGTCGGGACGGGATGGCCGGTGAGCGGATAGCCGGTTCCGTGCTCGGTCACCTGGCCGGAGCAGATGCCGGCTCCGAGCGCCGTCACCGTGAAGCCGGTGGCCGGCCCGGCCGAGATCGAGGCGATGCCGCTGCAGCTGTCGGCGCCGCTCGACAGAGCCACGTCGAAGAGCTGGTTGTAGGGCGCGTTGGTCCAGCCCAGTTCGGCGGACGTAATGCCCTTCGTGCCGCTGGCCTGCTTGAAGAACAGCGTCTGCATGCCCCAGTTCGGGTCGGTGTTCAGTCCGCCGTGCGCCGCATCGTCGAGCGTCGTGCCGGCGAACGTCACGTCGTCGACGCTCGTGGCGATCGTGCCGCCGCCGGTGATCACGCTGCCGCTCGCCGCGATGGCGAACGGATTCGTCGCGCGACCGGCATAGCTCAGCCGGACGACGTCGCTCGGCGCGTTCACGACGGCCGTCGTGCCGGGGCCGCCGCCATTGACGGTGAGCGCCGTCGATGCGGTCGCATCGCCGAGCGTCAGTCCGATCGGCGAATCGTAGTTCCCCGGGGAGACGATGGTGTTGCCGTCCGCATCGGACGCCGACACGCTGAGGATCTCGCTGTTCCCGCTCGGCGGCGCGTTCGCGACCAGCGTCGCGCCGCTGACCGCCACGGTCTTGACGATGCCCCGCAACGTCACGCTGACCGCGTTGACGGTCCCTTGCACCATCGTCTCGTCGGTCGTCAGTCGCGAGAGCGCGTTCGTGCCGTCTCCCGCGGTGAAGGTGTAGTTGACCACGCCGGCAGGGGCGGCGACCGGCACGGTGCAGGTCTTCGTCCCGCCGCTGACGCTGCAGTTGCCGCCGACGACCAGCGGCGTCGAGATGTCGGCCGGAACCCAGGCCGGCGGCGCGACGCCGTTGACGGTGTTGACTTGGACGCGCAAGGTCCTCGTGCTCGGCGAGACGTACGCGGGATGCCGGTCGCTCGAGCCGGGCGCGGCGGGAAGCGGGATGGCGATTGTGAGGGTCGCGTTCGCACCGGTCGGCTGCGGCGCCGGCATCGAGGTCGGACCGCCGCCCGGAACCGGGGCCGTGGAGCCGCCGGAGCATGCGACCAGACCGACGACGGCCAGGAACGCGAAAGGACGAAGGCTCATCAGGAACGACCCCACAGCGACGTTGTGCTAGCTTCCTTCCGAGCAACGAAAAGAAACCCCTCGGCGTTCCGCACCGCGAAACGCCGAGGCCCGGCGCTAGGGCGAGAGCGCGAACTCTTGGATGAACGAGCCGGTGCCCTGGGGCGCGCCGCGGGTTCCCCAGACCGCCCAGATGTGTCCGGTCTTGCCATCGATGGCCAGCGTGTGGACGCCGGCCGCGACGTCGGCCGAGGCGACCACGGCGAGCGTGCCGTCGGCGTTCTCGTGCAGCACCGTGATCTTGGAGCCGCCGCCGCACGCGAGCAGTTCGCGCGACGCGTCGAAGTCGCATTGGTCCATACGCGGGATGGCGATCGAGGTCCGCAGCACGCCGGCGGTCGTATAGGCCGACATCTTGCCGCCGCCGCCGGTGAGGATGGTCCGGGTGGACGCGTCGTACTGCAACGGATGGTTGCCGGTCAGTTCCGGCGTCGCGAACGTACGCGCGACCTTGAGCGCCGCCGGATCGACGACCGCGACCTCGTCGTCCGAGGCGATGTTCTGATAGATCTCGTGGGTCGCGGGGTCGATCGCGAGATACTCGGGTTTGTGTCCCGGCAACGCGACCACGCCGATCTGCTTGAACGTCTTCGCATCGATCACGAAGATGCGCGTGCCGTCGTCTTCGTCGGCGTAGATACGTCCGCTGCCCGGGTCGTACGCGATCGCGTCGACCGGGCCGTCGACCGAGACCCGGTTCACCTCGGTGCCGGCGACCGGATCGACCTCGGAGACGGCCTTGTCGTCGCCGTCGCCGGTGAAGACGTGGCCGTTCGCGGCGTTCACCGCTACGCCGGCCATCGGACCGACCTTGACCTGCTTGAGGACCGCGCCGGTATCGGCGTCGACGATCAGCAGCGACGACGCGCCGCCGTGGGCGGCGTAGACGCGCCGGCGCGCGGCGTCGACGGTGACGTAATCGAAACCGCCTCCGCCCGGAACGGCGATAGGCGGGGCGACGGGGAGCAGTGGCATGCGTTAATCCTTATCGTGGAAAGTGCCGCGTTTGGCGGTCGCGTCGAGTTCCAGGTCGTCGAGCAGATAATAGACGATCTTGCGGTCGTCGAAACCGACCTTGGCGAGTTGCCTGCCGTCGATCTCGACCACCTCGTGGATGTGCCCCGTCTTGCCCGCATAGGCGTGGTTGACCGGACCGTACGAGGGGTCGCCCGGCTTCGCCTTGGGGGTGGCCTTCACGCCCCGAAGCGGCGTCTGGTGGCGATGCATGGGAACGTGGTTCGCCCCTGGAAGCGTCGCACCATGTTCGTTGAGTATCGGGGCAAGGCTCCCAAGGTCGCCGACAGCGCATTCGTCGCGCCGACCGCCGTGCTGATCGGCGACGTCGAGGTCGGCCCGGAGTCCTCGATCTGGTTCGGCGCGGTCATCCGGGCGGACAACGGCCCGATCAGGATCGGCGCGCGCACCTCGGTCCAGGACAACTGCGTCGTCCACGTGAGCGAGGGCGGCCGCACGGTCCTGGGCGACGACGTGACCGTGGGACACGCCGCCATCATGGAGGATTGCACCATCGGGAACAAGGCGTTGATCGGCAGCAACGCCGTCATCCTCAACGGCGCCACGATCGGCGAAGGCAGTCTGATCGCGGCCGGCGCGGTGGTCGGCGAACGCGCGCAGATCCCCCCCGGCGTGCTGGCCGCCGGCGCCCCGGCCGTCGTCAAGAAGACGCTCGAGGGCGCGGCCCTGGCCTGGATCGATCATTCCGCCGATGAGTACGTCAAACTCTCGCGCTCGTATCTGGCCGAGAACATCGGGAACCCGAAGTACCAGGAGACGTTCAATTAGCACGGCCGTCCACGAAGAGGTCGTCCGCTTCATCGAATCCGAAGGGCACCGCGCCGAACTCGAACTCCACGAGACCGACGGCGGTGCGACCATCCGTCTGCGCGTCCGCGGCCAGACGCTTGCGGTGATGACCTCGGGCACCGATCCGACCTACTTCTCGATCGCGCTGCCCTACGTGCTGCCCGAATGGGCGCGCGACCAGGTGCAGGCGGCGCCCATCCTGTTGGAGCTGCAGTCGACCTTCAAGGCGGTCAAGTTCTTCTACACCAACGAAGGCGCCACGCTGATCTCGGCGGTCGAACAATTCTGCGGCAGCGCCGCCGAATTCGCGACCCACTTCTGGCGCCTGGTCGGAATCGTGCGCGACGCCGGCTCGAGCGCCATCGAACGGATCCTCGACCGCAGCGAGACGCGCGCGGCGGCGGACCGTTTCATCAGCACGTTCATGCGGGGACAGGGGCGATGAGCGACGACCGGCTCGAACCGATCGAGGCGGCGCTCGACGCCGAGGGCTTGTTCTACACGCGCGAGGACGACGACGAAGCGCTCCGCCTCGCCTTCAAATCCGAGGGCGATCGGTACTTCATCGTCTCGTATCGCGACGACGCGGAGTTCCTGATGATGGGATCGGGCTGGTCGCTCGGACGCGACACCGACCTGGAACGCGCCATGGCGATCGCCAACCGGACCAACGCGCGCAAGAAGTTCGTCAAGACCGCCGTCTGGCAAGAGGAGCACGACGTGCTCTTCACCGTCGAACTGTGCTACGCGACCTACCAGGACTTCACCCAGCACTTCGTCCGCCTGCTCGGCGCGCTACGCGAGACCACCGCCGACTTCTTCAGCGAGCTGCGGCTGAAAGACTAGCCCTTGTCATCCCGAGCGTAGCGAAGCGAAGTCGAGGGACCACCCGTAGCATTTGCGGTGTGGCGGTCCCTCGACTTCGCGCTTCGCGCTACGCTCGGGATGACAAGAAGCGTCGGACCGCTACGGGCTCGGGTAGTGCGATTCGTCGCCGTAGGACTGGAAGAGCGTGTACTCTTGCTTGAAGCGCAGGCGAACCATGCCGGTCGGGCCGTTGCGGTGCTTGGCCATGATGAACTCGGTCATCTCCGGGTCGGGGGCCTGCTCCGGGTTATAGTAGGCGTCGCGGTAGAGGAACGCCACGATATCGGACTCTTGCTCGAGCGAGCCCGAGTCGCGCAGGTCGGCCAGCATCGGGCGCTTGTCGTTGCGCGTCTCGACGCCGCGGTTGAGCTGTGCGAGCGCGATCACCGGCACGCCGAGTTCTTTGGCGGTCACCTTGAGCGTGCGGCAGATGTCGCTCAGCTCTTCATTGCGATTCGCGCCCTTCGAGAGCACGCCCGGCCGCAGCAGCTGGAGGTAGTCGATGAAGACGGCCGTCAGTCCGCGCCCCGACTGCAGGCGCCGGCAGCGGCTGCGCACCTCGCTGATGCTTAGGCCGCCGGTATCGTCGAGGTAGATCGGCAGCTGCGAGAGGGCGCCGATGGCGTTGGCGATATCTTCCCACTGCTGGCCGCGGATGTTGCCGCTGCGCATGTCGTGCATCGAGATGCGCGCGTCCGAGCTGATCAGGCGCTGCACCAGTTCGTCGTTGGACATCTCGAGCGAGAAGAACGCGACCGGTTTGGGGTCGGTGCCGTTCTTGATGCCGACCTCGACCGCTTCGCGGGCGGCCGCGACCGCGGCGTTGAGCGCCCAGGAGGTCTTGCCCATGCCCGGCCGGGCCGCCACGATGATGAAGTTGCCGGCCTGGAAGCCGGTGGTGCGCTTGTCGATGTCGGGGAAGCCCGAGGTGATGCCCGTCCGGCCGCCGCGCATGTGGAACAGATGGTCGATCTGCTCGAAGGCGTTCTTCATCAGGCCGTCCATGCGCTGAAACTCGCCCTTGAGCTGATTCTCGCCGATCTTGAAGACGATCTCTTCGGACTCTTCGAGCGCGGTCGCGACGTCCTCTTCGGCCTCGTAGCCGATCTGGGTGATGCGCGTGCCGGCGTGGATCAGGTTGCGCAGGATCGCCTTCTCGCGCACGATGGTGGCGTAGTACTTGGCGCTCGCGGCGGTCTGGACGGTGTCCATCAGCGACGAGATGTACGAGATGCCGCCGACCTTCTCGAGCGCGTCGCGGTTGCGCAGTTCTTCGGAGAGCGTGATCTTGTCGAGCGGCTGCCCGCGATCGTGCAGGTCGCAGAGCGCGCCGAAGATCGTCTCGTGGACGTGGGCGTAGAAGTCGCTGGCGCGGACCAGCTCCATCGCCTCGTCCATGATCTTCTTGTCGACCAGGACCGAACCGATGAGCGCCATCTCGGCTTCGAGGTTGTGCGGCGGGATGCGGTCCGCGACCCGCGCGATATTGGTGACGCTCATGTCCGTCTCTCTCGTTTGGCGCGCTTGTGAGGACCTTGCGAAGAACTCGCTTTTCTTGTGGAACGCTTGTGCATACCGAGCTCGCGCAGGGCCTGCTCCACGTCGACGACCGGCACCACCTCGAGGCCGGCCATCTCGGCGTCCACCTCGCGGGCGTTCTCCTTGGGCAGCAGCATCGCGCGCATCCCGGCCTGGCGCGCCGCGTACACCTTCTCGACCGTTCCTCCGATGCCGCGTACCTTGCCCTGGATCGAGAGCTCGCCGGTCACCGCCACGTCTTGCGGCAGCGGGATCTTGGTCAGCGCCGAGTAGACCGCCAGGAAGATCGCGAGTCCGGCCGAGGGACCGTCGATGTTGCCGCCGCCGACGACGTTGATGTGCAGGTCGTAGTCGGCCGGATCGAGCCCGGTGGTCGCGCGCAGGACGCTCGCGGCGTTGAAGACGCTGTCCTTGGCCATCGACCCGGCGGTGTCGTTGAAACGCACCGCGCCTTTGCCGGCCTGCGAGGCCGGAAATGCGACCGCCTCGATCTCGATCAGCGAGCCGGTGTAGTGCAGGACGCCCAGCCCGAAGGCCTTGCCGATCTCGCGCGTGCGACGCCCCTTGACCGGCGTGTGGCGGACCATGCGCGAACTCTGCACGACCGCGCGCACGTCGTCTTCGGAGATGGTCACGGCGCGCGCGCTCGCGCCCTTGTCGGGACGCGCGCGGTAGAGCGCCTGACCGTAGGCGTCGGCCACGATCTGCACGGCCTTGCGCCCTTCGATCGTATACGACGCGATCAGCTTCGGAACGCCTCGCGAGGCCTTGGCGCCCAGGCGCTTGATCGCGCCGAGCACGATCGTGACGACCTGTCCCTGCGTGAGCGGCGAGAAATACACCTCGGCGCAGCGGGAGCGGATCGCCGGATCGATATCCTCGGGCTCGCGCGTGGTCGCGCCGATCAGGATGAAGTCGGCCGGCGCGCCGTCGCGGAACAGCCGCTTGACGTACTCGGGCACGTTGGGCGCGCTCGCGTCGTAGTACGACGATTCGAACGTGACCTTCTTGTCTTCGAGCACCTTGAGCAGCCGGGTCTGGAGCATCGGGTCGAGTTCGCCCAGCTCGTCGATGAAGAGCACGCCGCCGTGCGCCCGCGAGACCAGGCCGAGCTTGGGCTCCGGGATGCCGCTATCGGCGAACTCGCGGCGCGTGCCCTGATAGATCGGGTCGTGCACGCTGCCGAGCAAGGGATTGATGGTCTCGCGCGGATCCCAGCGCATGGTCGTGCCGCTCGCCTCGACGAACGCCGCATCCTTGGCGAAAGGCGTGTAGGCGCGCGCCTTGGCCGCTTCGAGCACCAGCCGCGCGGCGGTCGTCTTGCCGACGCCGGGAGGCCCGTACAGGATCACGTGCTGCGGATAGGGCGAGGAGATCTTCGCGAGCAGGGCCTTGACGGCCGATGCCTGTCCGACGATCTCGCGCAGATGCTGCGGGCGGAGCTGCTGGAGCGCCGAAGCCGCGAGCGTGCGGGCGGAGAGCTTCTCCAACTCCTCGAGCTTGGCGCGGGTGGCGGGCGTCTCCGGGCCGGCGTCGTCGCGCAGGGCTTCGAGCTTGAGTTCGTTGAGATACTCCTGATGCCGCGCGTCCATCTTCTCGCCGACGCGCTTCTCGATGGTGTCGCCGACGGTCTTGTGCGCGACCAGATCGGCCAGCGCTTCTTCGATCTCGGCGATGCTGCGGCGTTGCTGCGCGCGCGTGATCGCCTTCTCGACGGTCGGGTCCTCGAAGACCAGCCGCGCGAGCGCGCACAGCCGATCGGTCAGATGCTCCGAACGCATCATCTTGAGCGCGCCCACCTTGCCGGCGCGCAGCACCAGCTTCTCCGAGCCGAGCACGCCTCCCAAGACGTCGAAAAGCGCCGAGACGTACCGCCCGAGCTCGTCCTCGACGCCGCGTTTGCGACGTAGACGAGCCAGGGACGGGTTCTCGGCGCTTGCCGGCATGATGTCTACGTGGCTGTTAGGCCGCGATGACGCTCAGGGTCGCCTTGGCGACCACGTTCTTGTGCAGTTTGATCTCGACGGGATAGGATCCGAGCGCCTTGATCGACGACTTGATCTCGATCTTGTGGCGATCCACGATCACCGCCAGCTCGCGTTCGATCGCGTCGGCGACGTCGCCGTTCGTGACCGCACCGAAGAGCTTGCCGTTGCCGCCGGCCTTCGCCGAGACGGCGATCTTGGCGGTCTCGAGACGCTCCGCGAGCGTCTTGGCCTCGGCCAGCGTCTGCGCTTCGCGCTTGATCTGGGCCTTCTTCTGTGCTTCGAGCAGCGCCATCGCGCCCTTGTTCGCCTCGACGGCGAGCTTGCGCGGCAGTAAGAAGTTGTTTCCGTAGCCCTCGGCGACGTCGACCACGTCGCCGACCTTACCGAGTGCCTTCACGTCGCTGAGAAGGACGAGTTTCATGGATGGGTGGTCTCCTGGTTACTCCGACACGAAGGGAAGGAAGGCGATGATGCGAGCGCGCTTGACGGCGATCATCAGCATGCGCTGGTGCTTGGCACAGTTGCCGGAAATGCGGCGCGGAACGATCTTTCCGCGTTCCGAGACGTAACGCTTCAAGCGATTCACGTCGCGATACGATACGTCGATCGCCTTGTCCGCGCAGAACTGGCACGGCTTTTTCTTGACGCGCCGGTCTTTCGCCGGGCGCTTCTTACGGTCTGCCACTGAGGGTTCGTCCTTTCGACTAGGTGGTTGGCGGTCACGTCGTACGAGGACGTGACCCTAGCCACGTTGCGCCGCCAATCGGCGCCACGACCGGCACATACCGGATTTGACATACGGCCG
>JANWKW010000147.1 GCA_025451135.1 Vulcanimicrobiia bacterium
CCGATCGCCGTCCCGAACGGTCCTTTCACCGTCGGGACGGACGGCCGGATCACGCAGAACGGCCAGAACCTCGGCCAGCTGCAAGTGGTCCAGTTCGGCAACCTGACGGCGCTGCGTCCGCAGGGCGATAACTTCTTCGTCAATACCGGCAATGCGGCGCCTTCGGCGGCGGCCGCGGCGAGCGTCCAGCAAGGCACGCTCGAGAAGAGCGGTACGAACGTCGTGCGCTCGATGGTCGATCTGATCAATGCCGAGCGCTGGTTCGACACCAACCAGAAGATGGTCCAGACCCAAGACGACGCGACCGAGCTCGCGATCTCATCCGTCGCCAAGACGCAGCACGGTTAAAGGAAACATAGCGAAATGATGCGAGCACTCTACACCGCGGCCAGCGGCATGATCGCCCAGCAATACAACATGGACACCATCTCCAACAACATCGCGAACGTCAACACGACCGGCTTCCGCAAGAACGTCGCGCGCTTCCAAGACCTGGTGTACCAGGAGCTGCGCGCCCCCGGCTCGCCGGTCGGCGCGTCGGTCGTCCCGACCGGTCAGGACGTCGGGCTCGGCGTCAAGGTGGGCTCGTCGGAGAAGCTGTTCACCCAAGGCTCGCTCCAAGAGACCGACAATCCGCTCGACATGGCGATCCAGGGCGACGGCTTCTTCCAGGTGACGATGCCGGACGGCACCACCTCGTACACCCGCGACGGCTCGTTCAAGCGCGACGCCAACGGCTCGATGGTCACCTCGGACGGCTACTTCGTGCAGCCGCAGATCACCATCCCGCAGAACGCGACGTCCGTGCAGGTCGGCCCCGACGGCACCGTGACGGCGGTCATCCCGGGAACCGCGCAGCCGCAGCAGCTCGGACAGATCCAGCTCGCGCGCTTCGTCAATCCGGCCGGCCTCTCGCCGATCGGCGGACAGAACCTCTACACCGCGACCGCCGCCTCGGGCGCGCCGATCGTCTCGCAGCCGGGTCTGAACGGCGCCGGCAGCCTGCAAGGCGGCTACCTCGAGAACTCCAACGTGCAGATCGTGAACGAGATCGTCAACATGATCGTGGCCCAGCGCGCGTACGAAGCGAACTCCAAAGCCATCTCGGCGTCTGACGAAATGCTTCAGACGGCCGTGCAGACGAAGCGGTAAGGCTGATCATGCGCAGCCTTACCGGTGCCGTCGCCCTGCTGATCGCGCTCTGCTCGACCCTCGCGGTCGCGCAGGCCGATGGGCGCGCGACGCAGCGGATCGCCGGCGGGCGTCTCGCGGCGCTCGCCGCACGCGTCGCGACCGCCTGGCCGGCAGATCCGGACGCCAGCCTGGTGGCGGCGTTCACCGTCCCCGACCAGACGGTCGGCGCCGGAAGCCTGCGGCTTCTCGCGCGCGCCGCCGTCGTCACCCCGTCCTACGTCAACGTGCCGATCGAGGTCGACGTCGACGGTCGCCAGGACCGCGTCGTCTACGTCGGCTATCGCGTCGTGCAGTACGTGCGGACCGCGGTCGCCGCCCACGACCTCGCTCCGGGCAGCGTGCTCGCCGCGAGCGACCTCAAGATGGCGCGCGTCGCCTTCACCGGCCGACGCAGCAACGGCACGGCCGTGCTCGTCGGTCGCCGGATCGCCTCGTCGTACGTCGCCGGCCAGCCGATCTCGATCGACCAGACGCAGGTGGACCAGATCGTCAAGCCCGGTTCGACCGTCATCCTGATCGTGCGCGACGGCGGCGTCTCGCTGGTCGCCGACGTGGTCGCCCGCAACGGCGGCGGCCTGGGCGATCAGGTGACCGTCTACAACGCAGCCACCAACAAGACGCTCTCGGGCACCGTCGTCGGGCCCAACCGCGTCGAACTCGACCTCGAAGGAGCGACGTGATGAAGAAGCTCTCCGCACCGCTTGCCGCGCTCGCGCTGTTCGCGCTGCTCGCGCCGGCCGCCAACGCCGACACGCTCTATCAGGCCGCACCGCCGCCGGCCGGCCCCGGCCACCCGCTGCGCCTGGGCCCCGATCATCGCGCGCAGCAGGTCGGCGACCTGGTCTACATCGTGTTCGACTTCTCGTCGTCCAACGCCAAGACGAACAACTACGACAGCTCGAAGAGCTTCAGCATGAACCAAGGCGTCGGCATCGGCAACCTGGCGATCTCCCTGCTGCGCAACGGCGCGAGCCTGGGCGGCGACTCGAGCACGTCGACGAAACAGGCCGCGGGCGGCGCCAGCTCGTTCGTCTCGACCATGATGGCGACGGTCACCGACGTCCTGCCGAGCGGCGTGCTCCAGGTGCAAGGCGATCAGGGCCTGCTCGTCAACGGCTCCAAGCAGACGCTCCACATCACCGGCTACATGCGCCCAGAGGACATCGACACGACCGACGCGATCCTCAGCTCGCGCGTCGCCAACGTCGACGCCGTCTTCAGCGGCAACGATCAGAAGAACAAGGGCCTGCTCTCGAGGATCCTCTCATGGCTGTTCTAAGAACACTAGCGCTGCTCGCGGCCTTCGGGCTCGTGCTCCCGGCCGCGGCTCCCGCCGAGACGACCGTGCACGTGAAGGATATCGCGCACGTCGCGGGTGTGACGGGCAACCAACTCGTCGGTTACGGCATCGTGGTCGGCCTGGCGGGCACGGGCGACACGACCTCGGCCGTGTTCACCAGCCAGACCATCCAGAACGTGCTGCAGAGCTTCGGGCTCTCGGTCAACACCAACGACGTGCGCACCCGCGACGTCGCCGCCGTGATCGTCACCGCGACGCTCCCGCCGTTCGCCCATTCGGGCGACAGCGCCGACGTGACCGTCAGCGCGATGGGCGACTCGACCACCCTGCAGGGCGGCACGCTGGTGATGACCGAGCTCAAGGCCGCCAACAACCTCGTCTATGCGACCGCGCAGGGGCCGATCTCGGTCGGCGGGTTCTCGGCCGGCTTCAGCGACGTCGGAGTCACCAAGAACTACACCTCGGCCGGACGCGTGCCCAACGGCGCGGTGATCGCTCGCGACATGATCACCAACATCCAGTCCGATCCCGGCGGCTTCTCGTACGTCCTGACCACGCCCGACTTCAAGACGGCCGCCAACCTGGCGTCGTCGCTCAACGGCCACTTCGGCGGCGGCACGGCCGCGGCCCAAGACGCCGAGACGGTCCGCGTGAATCTCCCGAGCACCTATCGCGGCAATCCGGTCCAGTTCTTGGCCGACGCCTCGGACCTGACGCTCGGACAGGATCAGCTCGCCAAGGTCGTGATGAACGAACGGACCGGCACGATCGTCTTCGGCGGCGACATCAAGCTCGCGCCGTGCGCCATCGCCCACGGCAACCTGACGATCACCATCGCCACCACCAACGAGGCCAACACCCAGCCGTTCACCAATCGCCCGCCGCCGGTCGTCTCCAACACGACCGTCAGCGCGAACGAGAAGGGCAAGCAGCTGACGTTCATCGCGGGCGCCGCCACCCTGTCCTCGGTCGTGCGCGCCCTCAACACCATGGGCGTCTCGCCCCGCGACCTGATCGCCATCGTCCAAGCCCTGCGCGGCGCAGGTTCGCTCCAAGCAGATCTGGAGATCCAATGATGACCGACGGTATCTCGCCCTCGGGACCGCTGGCCCCGCTCGGAGCGCCGCTGACGCCCGACCAGCAGACCGCGCTCAAGCGTCTGCATCAGGCGACCACCCAGCTCGAGGGCGTGTTCCTGCAGATGGTGATGCACGAGATGAGCAAGAGCGTTCCGAAGGACTCGCTCACCGGCAAGCAGTCCAGCGCCGAAGAGACGTTCTCCGGCATGCTCGACGACGAGCGCGCCAAGGCGATCGCGCAGACCGGCACGCTCGGCATCGCGAAGGTGCTCGACGCGCAGCTGCGCTCGACGGTCCTGGCGGACGCCGCCCACGAATCGCACTTCGACGTGAACCGCGAGCTCGAGCGCTAAGTGCGCCCCTTGCAGAGTAGCGCAACAGTCGCCGGCCGCCTTTCGCGCCGGATGCTTCGTTGCTCATCGGTCACAACGCTACGGCGTTGCTCCCTCTTCGCGCGTCGCCCCGACACGAAAATCGGCACGGCTTTGTGTTGCGCTACCCTGCAAGGGGCGCACTGATGGCCGCCGATTCCTGGGACGCCTTCGTGCAGGCGCTCACCGACGAGACCCAGGCGCTCGCACTCGTCAAGGAGTGCGCGGGCGAGATGACGCGCGTCCTCATCGGCGGCGATCCGCTTGCGATCACGATCGCCGAACGGAAGCTCGACGGCCAGCGCATCGCCTACGCGCGCACCACCTCGGTGCGCCGCGGGATGCAGGCGCGCGGCTTCGGCCAGATGACGCTCAAACAGGTCTGCGGCTACGCGCCGCGCCCGATCGCCCTGCAGATGCACCATCGCCTCTCGGAACTGGCCACCCTCTCGATCGGGGTCGGACTGACCGTCGCCAACAATAAGGCGCTGATCCAGAGCGGCATGGATCGCCTGATGAAGATCACCGGCGCGCTGCAGAAGGCCAGCAGCGACGACGCCGGCACGTACCGACGGCGCGGTTTCGTGCCGCCGCCGCGCAACAGCGTCCTCGTGAGCAGCAGCGCATGAGCTTCTTTCCGCAGGGGAGCTTCTTCGGGATCGGTCTGATCGGCAAGAGCCTCGACGCCTTTCAGCTCGCCGAGAACGTCACCTCGAACAACATCGCCAACGTCAACACGCCGGGCGCGTCGCGCCAACAGACGCAGTTCACCCAGGCGCCGCCGATCGTCGGTTCGCCGGGGTACGCCGCGCACGTCGGCGGGACCGTCGGCGACGGCATCACCGTCCAGAACATCGCCCGCATCCATTCCGACACGTACGACGCGATGTTCCGCGGTGCGTCCTCGTCGCAGAACTACTACAGCGTCCAGAACGACGCGCTCCGCGCGCTGCAGTCGACCTTCGGCGATCCGAACTCGGGCGTGAGCACGCAGTTCACCGCGTTCCAGACCGCCGTCAACCAGATGGTCGCGCAGGCCGGCAGCGGCCAGTCCGCCTCGGTCCGCGCCGCCGTCCTCTCGCAGGCGCAGGCGCTGACCACGTCGCTGAACCAGACGGCTTCGTCGATCACCGCACAGAAGGCCCAGACGCTCGCGCAGGCCGGCACCCTGGTCACGACCGTCAACGGGATCCTCGATCAGATCGCCTCGCTCAACGGGCAGATCCGGGCGTCGACCGCGGTCGGCGACAATCCGAACACGTTCGCCGATCAGCGCGATCAGCTGATCGACAAGCTCTCGCAGTACGTCTCGACCCAGACGGCGATCCAGCCCGACGGTTCGACCCTCGTGACCGTCAACGGTCAGGCGCTGGTGAACGACGCGATCGCCTACCATCTGGCGACGCCGACGGTCGGCACGTCGGCGAACGGCGAACCCGTCTTCAAGATCGACTTCGCGACCACGCCGCCGGCCGCCGCGAACGCGCCCGGGATCCCGCTCGGCAGCGGCCAGTTGGCCGGCCTCCAGGATCTCTACAACAACAAGCTGGGCACGTACGGCACCCAGCTCGACCAGTTCGCCTCGGGGCTCGCCGATTCGATCGATCGCGTGACCCAGGCCGCCTACGACCAGAACGGTCAGCCCGGCCAGCCGCTCTTCGCAACCATCGTCGGCAACCTGCCGATCTCGGCGGCGAACATCCGGGTGGGCATCGCGAACGCGTCGCAGCTGCCGCTCGCACTTGCGAGCACGGCCGCCGGTTCGCTGGTCGTTCCGCTCAACTCCGCGAACAACGTGGTCGACACGTCGCAGCAGCTCACCGGCAACGGCAACTTGGCGGATCCGCCGGCCGCCGCGCTCGCCGGCACGCTGACGGTCACCGTCGACGGCGCCGCCCAGACCTACAATTACTCGACCGCGGCCGGCGGCAACGCGGCCTCGATCGACGCCTTCATCGGCTCGTTCAACGCCGCCCACCTGGGCGCGACCGCGTCCTACGACGCGAGCGCGCAGCGCATCGTGCTGGCGCGCGACCCGGCCAACGCCGATCTGGCGCACCGGGCCGCGCAGGGCGCCAATCCGACCTATCCGACCTTCACGGTAAGCGACTCCAACTTCGCGGCCGCCGCGCCGGCGGCGTCGCTGCTCGGCGTCCTGGGCGCGAACGGCATCAACGGCGTCATGCAGAACGCCGGCAACGCCTTCGGCCCCAACGACAACGGCGGGGCGAAC
>JANWKW010000148.1 GCA_025451135.1 Vulcanimicrobiia bacterium
TCGGATCCACGCGCGGACGACCTGGCGCTCGAGCGTGCCTTTGCGGCCCGCGAGCGCTGGGCGTTCGACGAGGCGTACGCTCGCTTTGCGGGCTTGCTCTACTCGGCCGCCTACAACGTGCTGCACGCGCGCGAAGACGCCGAGGATTGCGTGCACGACGCGCTGCTGCGCGTGTGGAACAACCCGTCCGCCTACACGACCGAGCGCGGGACGCTGCGCAGCTTCCTGGCGGTGTGCGTCCGCAACGCCGCGATCTCGCGCGTGCGCGCGATGCAGACGCGCGCCGGCGCGCAGCGGCGCGCCGCGATCGAACCGGAAGCCGAGTACGTCGAGTTCCCCGACGTGATCGAGCAAGCGCGCCTGCGCGCGGCGATCGCGGCCCTGCCCGACGAACAGCGCGAGCCGTTGCTGCTCGCCTACTACGGATACAAGACCCACGTCGAGATCGCGGAGGCGCTCGCCACCCCGCTCGGCACGATCAAGAGCCGCATCGCTCAAGCGGTGCGCCGACTCGGACACGCGATGCAGCCGGGAGCCGCAGTATGAACCATATCGACGACGCGGCCGCGCTCTACGCGCTCGGCGCGCTCGACGAGCTCGATCGGCGCCGGGTCGACGCCCACGTCGCGACCTGCGCGGCCTGCGCGCACGCGCTCGGCGAGGCGGAACGGGCGGTAACGAACGCGATCGAGGCCGATCCGCCGTACGAGCCGTCGCCCGCGCTGCGCGCGCGGCTGAGCGCGTCGCTCGACGCCGCGCGGCCGGCGGCCCGGGCCGCGACGGTTCCGCGCGCGTGGTTCGCGATCGCCGCGGCCTTCGCGATCCTGGCCTTGCCGATCGGATTCCTGACGCGCGGGTCGATGGCGCCGCCGGGCGACGCGCAGTTCGCCGACGCGAGCTTCCGGATGATGAAGCTCCAGGCCGTCGCGACCAGCGCGCACGTGACGTATGCCAAGACCGGCGATTTCTACGCCGTGATGGTCAAGCACCCGATGCGCCCGCTGCGCGTGGCCTACGTCCACCCGGATGGGACGATGGAGACGATCGGCACGGTCGAGACGCACGGCGACGTGGGCGTGGCGATCATGCCGATCGACCACAAGATGCGCGAGCTCGCCCTGCTCGACGGCGGAACCGTCGTGGCCGAGGCCGACCTGGCGTTCAATTAAAAAGGCGAAGCGGGGGCGCCCGCAGTAGGTCCCCCCATGCGACTCGTGCCGGGGATCGCGGCGTTCTGCGCCGCCGCGACGTTCGGAATGCAGTTCTTCCTCGAATGGCGCGAGAGCGGCGGCGATCTCGATGCGCGCGCGCTCGTGCTGGCGGCGGTCGCCCTGGCCTCGCTGCTCGTCGCGATCGCATCCGCACGGCTCTTCCGCGGTGCGTCGAGCACCCGGGATCTCAAGCGAAGCGTCGCCCTGTCCGTTCGCGAGCTTCCCTTCGCCGGTCGCGGTCCGGGCTTCGTCGGACTGGTCTGGGCGGCCGGGCTGGCGTTGGCGTTCCTGGCGCATGCCGGCGAAGGCGGGCTCGACGGCGGCGATCTGGTGGCGTGGCTGTGCGGCGCGTCGCTCATCGCGCTGTGCGCGGCCATCGTCGCGTGGTTCGCGGTCCGGGCGCTGCCCGCACTCGCAGCTCGACTCGCAACCCGGTTCGCCGGCGTCAGCGCTCCCGCGCACCGCATCGCCGGCATCGCCCGGGCCGTCGCGCGCATCGAACGCCGCGACGCGTGGCCGCCCAAGCTCTTCAATCGGCCGCCGCCGCTCCTCCAAGCCTAGCACCGCTCGTCAGCAACGCTATCGATCGGATACCGGCACGCGCCGGTCCGGTCCGCTTTGGAGCAACCCGACGTGAACGTCACCCACTTGCATCCCGGGGATCCGGTGCGCATACGCGCCGTCCGCGGGACCATCCAACGGATCCTGGTCGCCGTCGAAGGCGAGATGATCCTGGCCTGTACCGCCGACGAATACGAACTCGCGCAAGACGAGCACCGCGCGCCGTACACGCGCGCGTACCGTCAGCGCGACGTCATCCAGGCCGACTAGCCCCCTTGCGAGCCGCGGAGAAGATCGTCTCGTAAGGCGCGAACGCGCGCCTTCGTCAACTCGCGGATCTCGCGGACGCGCTCCGGAGACTGACCTTTGGGATCGGGCAGGCCCCAGTCGTCGTCGATGCGCGGCACGCCGGTGACGTCGCAGCCCATCGTGATGATGCGGTCGGCGCGCGCCGCGACCGCCGGGTCGAGCAGCTTCGGGCGCGCCTGCGAGATGTCGACGCCGTCCTCGGCCATCGCGGCGACCACGCCGGGGTTCGGTGCGTCGGCCGCTTCCGTTCCGGCCGACGCGACCTCGACCGCTTCGCCGGCGAAGCGGCGCAGATAGGCCTCGGCCATCTGGCTTCGGCCGGTATTGTGACGGCAGACGAACAGGACGAACGGTCTAGAGGACGACATGGTCGGATCGCTCCTTCGGAGAGAGCCACGCGAACAGCGCGGTGGCGGCGAGCGCGCCGAAGAATTGCGCGACCACGAACGCGGGAACGTCCGCAGGCCGGATGCCGGCGAACGTATCGGTCAGCGAACGCGCCAGCGTCACCGCCGGATTGGCGAACGAGGTCGACGACGTGAACCAATACGCGCCGACGATGTACGCGGCGACCGCGAACGGCACGAGCGCGTTCTTCGAGCGGACGCATCCCCAGATGACGGCGAGCAGACCGAACGTGGCGACGAACTCGCCGAGCCAGAGCGGGCCGCCGGCGCGCGCGTGATGCGACGGCGCGAACGCCGGCAGACCGAACATCAGATCGGCGATCGCCGTGCCGGCCAGCGCTCCGCCGACCTGCGCTGCGAGGTACCAGGGCACGTCGCGCCACGGCATGCCGCGCTGCCACGCATCGCAGAGCGTCACCGCCGGATTGAAGTGCGCGCCCGAGATCGGTCCGAACGCGACGACCAGGCAGAATAGCACGCCGCCGGTCGCAAACGCGTTTGCGAGCAGGGCGAGCGCCGCGTTGCCGCCGCTCAGGCGTTCGGCCATGATGCCGGAGCCGACGACCGCCGCCAGCAAGAGCGTCGAGCCGAGGCCCTCGGCCGCCGCGCGCTTCGCGATCGTCATGCGGGAGCTTTCTCCGGGACGACGGCGTGGAGCGCGCGCGTCAGACGTTCGCGCGCGTCGGGAGCGAGCCGGTAATAGACCCAGGTGCCACGGCGCTCGCCGACGACGAGGCCGACGTCGCGCAGGATCTTCAGATGATGCGAGACGGCCGGCTGGTTGAGCGGCAGCGCGTCGGTGAAATCGCAGACGCAGACGTCGTCGGCGCTGCGGGCCAGGGTCGCGAGGATCGTCAGGCGATGCGGGTCGGCAGCCGCCTTGAGCAGTGCGGCCGGCTCCTCGAAGTCGTCCGCGACGATTTCGGCCGGCGGGCAGCAGCGTTGCATCGACATACTTCGATGCTATGCGTTGAATCGAAAATTGTCAATATTACGTGGTATCGTGGACGATCAGCGTCGGGCAGGGCGCCTCGCGTGTCACGCCCTCGGCGACGCTTCCGGCGATGAAGCGGGAGACGCCCTTGCGCCCGTGACTTCCGATCACGATCAGATCGGCGTGCCGGCGACGCGCGAGGTCGAGCAGCGTCGCGATCGGCGGCCCCTCGAGGACCAGGCCGTCGGCCGGCACGCCCGCCGCGATCGCCTTGACGCCGGCATCGTCGATCAGGCGATGGGCGTCCTCGGTCATCGCTTCCAAGAAGGGCTGGATGCTGCCCATCGGGTCCACGGCGGGCGCGCACGCCTCGACCGGATCGACCACGGTCGCGATCGTCAGCCGCGATTTGTGGACGAGCGCCAGGTCGAGAGCGATCGCGAGCGCGCGCTGTGCGCAATCGGAACCGTCGAGCGCGATCACGATCGACGCGAACATCGGCTACCGTTCTCCGATGGCGCGGCCCGCGACGTCGGCCCGCTGCTCGCGCTCGACGCGGGCGACGATCTCGTGCGCCAGCCACGTGATGAAGCGTTCGAGCGACGCGTCTGCGGCGTGGTGCAGGAACGTCGCATCGACGAATTGTCCGGCCGCGCCGAACGGCACGCTGTACGCGCCTTGGAGCCAGAGCTCCGATCCGGAGTCGCGCATGGGCGAGACGCTGATCGAACCCGCGAACGTCGGGAAGAGCTTGGTCGTAGCGGTCGCGGCGATAGCGAGCTCGCATTCGTACCGTTGCGGCTGCGCCTCTGCCGCGAGCGTCACCGGCACGCTCAACTCGCCCGCGCCGGGCACGCCGATCCGGTCGAATCCGAGCGAGAGAGCCGCCCGTTCGTACGGCGCTTCGTGTCGCGAGAGCGCGCGCAGGATGGCGAGCATCGCTTCGAGCGCGAGCGGTCCGGGAACCGCCATCGGCCGAGAGCGTTCGATGCGCACGCTCACGACGACGCTCTCTTGGCCGCTTCTTCGGAATGGTAATGTGCGATCAGCCGATCGCCGATCTGCGAGAGCAGGGCCTTGGCCGTGAGCGTCGCCAAGCGCGCGCCCAACAGCATGTCGAAGGCTTTGCCGGCCGGTCCGAGCGGCGGTTCGTACGTCCCGGCCAGTTCGAGAGCGGAGACGTTCCAGTCCTCATCCGCCCGCACCGTCAGCGTCCCCGAGAAGGTCGGGAATGGGCCGCCTCCGTGGGGCTGCCAGCACACGTTCCAGGGCTCGTCGAAATGCATCGGATCGATCGCGCGCGAGACGGAGACGTCGACGTCCTTGGAGACGTCGATGCCTTTGGGCACCGGCGGCGCGACGTGGAGGATCCACTCCAGTTGGCCGCCGTCGCTCGGGAAGAGCTCGTCCGTCAGGAACTGCTTGGCGAGGCCGTACGGACAGGGTACGAAGTGGCGCTCGGAGATGCTCGTCATGCGCCTATTGTCGCAGGCCGGGCGGAAAGGACGGTGAAAATCCCGAGAACGGACGCGCACGAGCGTTCCTCGGGGTTTCTCAGTCCTAAGGCTACAATCGCCTATGACGAGAATTTGCGTACAGGCGGTCGTCGGCCACCCGGCGGAGACGACCGAGCGGCTCCTCCAGGCCTACATGGCCGAGCGCGAGCGCGGCGACGGCTCGATCGCGATACCCTTGCGGATCCGTTTTCGGGGCGGGCGCGACGACCTGGGTCTGGCTCACGATGTGCTGGTGCGTTTCCGCAAGGGCCGCGACGCCGACAACCTCAACGACACGTTCTACGTGGATTGGGAACCCTCGGGCCGGGGTCCATACCCGACCTTTTCGGGCACCATGAACGTCTATGCGGCCCCGGACCCGCGCGAATCCCGTCTGGAGATCGACGGCACGTACGACGCGCCCGGAGGCGGCTTGGGACGGTTCTTCGACATGCTCGTCGGGCGGCGTATAGCGCGCGCGTCGCTGCTCGACCTGGTCGAGCGGATCGCCGGCGACCTGACGCCGGTCGCGTCGTCGCTCACCCGTCGCTAGCGAACAGCTCCCGCGTCCGTCTCGCGATGGCGGCGTTCTCGTCCGTCGGCACGACCAGGACGCGGGACGGCGCGGCGAACGCGAGGCCGTCGGCGATGCGTTCGCGTATCTCCGCCGAGCCTTCCCCGATGCCGCCGGTGAAGACCAGCGTGTCGAGGCCCCCGAGCACCGCGATCGTCGCGCCGGCGGCCTTCACGCACGAGTAGACGAACGATTCGACCGCGTCGCGCGCTCGCGCGTCCGCGGCTTCGCGGGCCAGCAGGGTGCGCATATCGGACGTGCCGCCGGAGAGGCCTTTCCAACCGCACTCCTCGTAGCACATCGCGCGTACGTCGTCGACGCTGCGTCCGCGTCGCAGCAGTTCGAGGATCGCGCCCGGATCGAGATCGCCCGGCCGGGTCGCCATGACCACGCCGCCCAGGACGCTGCAGCCCATGGTCGTCTCGAGCACCCGTCCGTCGCGGACGCCGCACAGACTCGCGCCCGAGCCGAGATGCGCGACGATGGTACGACCGCACCGGAGCGCTGGATCGCGATGGAAGATGTAGTCGAACGAGAGGCCGTGGAACCCGATCCGCTTGATCGCTCCGTCCGGAAGATCGGGGAACGGATAGCGGCGGGCGACGGGCGGAAGGCCGCGATGGAAAGCGGTGTCGGAACAGAGCGCCGCCGGCACGCCGGCGAACGCCGCCGCGGCCGCCGCGATGAAGGCGCGCTGCGCCGGCAGATGGAGCGGGAAGCGCGGCTCGAACGCGCCCAGCGCGCGTATCGTCTCCGGCGTGGCTGCGATGGCCGGCGGTGCGTCCGGCCCGGCGAAGACGACCCGGTGGCCGATCGCGTCGACGCTTTCGCCGCCGAGTTCCGCGCGCACGGCCGCGATCGCGGCTGCGGCACCGGCCTCGCCGGTCGCATCGCGGGAGCCTTCGTGCAGCGCCGAGACGCCGGATGCGTCGGCCGCGTACAGGCCGAACTTTACCGAGGACGAGCCGACGTCAAAGCACAGGATCCGCATGCCACCTCCAGCCTTTGATGGCCGGCGGATCGTCGCCGTGGATCTCGATGTACGTCCGGTGGTCGGCGAGGATCGTCTCGATCCGTTCGTGCAGGGCCGCCGCGCGCTCCGGCGCGAGCGCGAGCCGGTCGATCGCGTCCCCGGCGAGATGGTAGCGGTCCAGGTCGTTGAGGACCGCCATCCGGAAGGGCGTCGTCGTGGTCCCTTCTTCCTTATAGCCGTGCACGTGGAAGTTGTCGTGGTTGGTACGCCGGTACGTGAGCCGGTGGATCAGCGTCGGATAGCCGTGAAAGGCGAAGATCACGGGGCGGTCTTTCGTGAAGATCGCGTCGAACGCCGCGTCGTCGATCCCGTGCGGATGGACGCTGGGCGGCTGTAGCGCCATCAGATCGACCACGTTGACGACGCGGATCTTCAGTTCCGGCAGATTCGCGCGAAGGAACTCGACGGCACCCAGGGTCTCGAGCGTGGGCACGTCTCCCGCGCACGCCATGACGACGTCGGGCGCGCCGCCGTCGCTCGCCCACTGCCAGATGCCGATGCCCTCGCGGCAGTGGGCCACGGCGGCCTCCATGTCGAGCCACTGCAGTTCGGGCTGTTTGCCGGCGACGATGACGTTCACGTAGTCGCGGCTGCGCAGGCAGTGGTCGACGGTCGCGAGCAGCGTGTTGGCGTCGGGCGGTAGATAGACGCGGACGACGTCGGCCTTCTTATTGACGACGTGGTCGATGAATCCGGGGTCCTGGTGGCTGAAGCCGTTGTTGTCCTGGCGCCAGACGTGCGAGGTCAACAGATACGTCAGCGATGCGATCGGCCTGCGCCACGCCAGCCGGCGCGCCACCTTGAGCCACTTCGCGTGTTGGTTGAACATCGAGTCGACGATATGCGTGAAGGCTTCGTAGCACGAGAAGAAGCCGTGGCGCCCGGTCAGCAGATAGCCCTCGAGCCAGCCCTGGCACGCATGTTCGCTCAGGATCTCCATCACGCGCCCGTCCGGCCCGACGGCCTCGTCGGACGGCAGCACCGCGGCCATCGACGTCCGGTCGGTCGCCTCGAAGACGGCGTCGAGCCGGTTGGAGCTGGTCTCGTCCGGGCCGAAGACCCGGAAGTTGTCGGGGTTCGCTTCGAGGATGTCGCGCAGCAGACGCCCGACGCCGCGCGTGCTCTCGGCGGTCGCGATTCCGGGCCGCGCGACCGCGACCGCATACGCGCGGACGTCCGGGACGATCAGATCGCGCAACAGCGCGCCGCCGTTGGCGTGCGGGTTGGCGCTCATGCGACGCGGGCCGTGCGGAGCCAGCGCGCGCAGGTCGGACACCAGCGCGCCGGAGGCGTCGAAGAGCTCCTGCGGGCGATACGACCGCATCCAGCGCTCGAACGCTAGCCGGTGCTCGGCGTTGGTGCGCACGTCGGAGATCGGGACCTGATGCGATCGCCAACTCCCCTCGACCGGCTTCCCATCGACCGTCTTGGGCCCGGTCCAGCCCTTCGGCGTCGCCAGGACGATCGCGGGCCAGCGGGGGCGCGCGACGGGTCCCGGCCCGCTCCGCGCCCGCGCTTGGATGTCGCGGATCTCCGCCACCACCGCATCGAGCGTGCTCGCCATCGCTGCATGCATCGCGGCCGGATCGTCGCCGGAGACGAAGCGCGGTTCGTAGCCATAGCCGCGCAGCAGGTCGCTCAGCTCGGTCTGCGGGATGCGCGCGAGCACCGTCGGTCCGGCGATCTTGTACCCGTTGAGATGCAGGATCGGCACGACCGCGCCGTCGCGCCGCGGGTTGAGGAACTTGTTCGAATGCCAACTCGTCGCGAGCGCACCGGTCTCGGCCTCGCCGTCGCCGACGACGCAGCAGACGAACAGATCGGGATTGTCGAACGCGGCGCCGTAGGCGTGCAGGAGCGAGTATCCCAGCTCGCCGCCTTCGTGGATCGATCCCGGCGTCTCCGGCGAGGCGTGGCTCGGGATCCCGCCGGGGAACGAGAACTGCTTGAAGAGACGGCGCAGGCCGTCGACGTCGGACGAGACGTCCGGATAGATCTCGCCGTAGGTGCCTTCGAGATACGCGTTCGCGACGACGGCCGGGCCGCCGTGCCCGGGTCCCGCGATGAAGATCGCGTCCAGGTCGTGGGCGAGGATCGCGCGATTCATGTGCGCGTAGATGAAGTTGAGCCCCGGCGTCGTTCCCCAATGGCCCAGCGGGCGCGGTTTGATATGTTCGGGGAGCAGAGATTCGCGCAACAGCGGATTGTCGAGCAGATAGATCTGCCCGGCGGAGAGATAGTTGGCCGCGCGCCAGTAGGCGTCGATCGATCCGAGTTCTGCCGCCACGTCAGAAGACGACCAACGGTTTGATCACGCAGTCGCTCTTGGCATCCATCATCGCGAACGCGTCGGCGATCTCCTCGAATCCGAAGCGGTGCGTGGTCAACGGCGTCGGATCGATGCGGTCGCCCTCGATCA
>JANWKW010000149.1 GCA_025451135.1 Vulcanimicrobiia bacterium
GTCGTCGAGGGACGCACGTGATCTCGGTCCTCTTCCTCGGGACGGGCGGAGCGCGGTTCGTCGTGGCCCGTCAGGTGCGCGCTTCGGGCGGCATGTGGATGCGCTTCGGCGAGACCCAGATCCACGTCGACCCCGGCCCCGGCGCACTCGTCCGGGCGCTCTCGCACGTCCCGCCGTGCAACCCTCGCGAACTCGACGCGATCGCCCTCTCGCACAAGCACCTCGACCACTCCGGCGACGTGAACGCGCTGATCGAAGCGATGACGGCGGGCGGTTTCCGCCCGCGCGGCGCCCTGGTCGCCCCGCGCGACGCGCTCGAGGGCGAGTACGTGGTCTTCCCGTACGCGCAGGCCTTCCCCGAGCGGGTCCAGATCGTCGAAGCGTCGGGCGGCCCGTACGCGATCGGCGACGTCGAGCTGCGGACGTCGGTGCGGCACGTCCACTCGGTCGAGACCTACGGGATGCATTTCGCCTATCGCGGGACGACGCTCTCGTATCTGCCGTGCGGCCGGTACTTCGACGGATTGGCCGAGGATTACGCCGCGCACGCGCCCGACGTGCTGATCGTCAACGTGCTCCGCTACGCCGACACGATGGACGTCGATCATTTGGTGTGGGAGGACGCCTGCCGGATCGTCGAGACCGTCAAGCCCAAGGTCGCGGTCTTCCAGCACTTCGGCACGAAGATGCTCGAAGAGGATCCGGTCCGGCTCGCGCAGGCGTTCGAGGATGCGTCCGGCATCCGCGCGATCGCGGCCCACGACGGGTATCTGCTCGAGGCGACCACGGAGCTGGGCGCGCATGCCGTTTGAGCTCGGGCGGCTGGCGCCCGACGGCGCGGACGCGTTCTTCAAGCAGACGGAGCGCGAGGCGCTCAAGACGTTCTATGCGTTCTCGGTCATCTGGCACGAGCGATCCTACGACATCGCGGCCACCGACGGCGGTGCGATCGTCGGCGCGGCCCGGATCCGGGTCGCGGCCTCGCTCGCGCACGTCGAACGGATCGTCGTGCTCCCGGAGCGCCGGCGCGAGGGCATCGGGCGGGCGCTGCTGGCGGACGCCGCCGATCTTGCGAATTAC
The DNA here is from genome assembly GCA_025451135.1 of Vulcanimicrobiia bacterium. Taxonomy (GTDB): domain Bacteria; phylum Vulcanimicrobiota; class Vulcanimicrobiia; order Vulcanimicrobiales; family Vulcanimicrobiaceae; genus JALYSX01. The sequence goes on from JANWKW010000149.1 coordinate 1,081, forward strand.
TACAACTGCCACAAGATGACGACGCTCGTGCCGCACCGCGGCGATGCCCAGCGGTTCTTCGAGGCCTGCGGCTACAAAGAAGAAGCCGTGCTCCCGCAGCACACCTTCAAACTCGACGAAGCGGTCTTGCGCCTCTTCTTATTGTAGGAGGCTTCCGGAACCCCGGCCTGCCGAAGATGGCGCGCAGGTTCGGCGCACGGCGGGCCAGCCCGGGATGGTCGCGAAGCGAACCGTCGTAGAGCAGGATCGTCCCCGAACCGCTGCTCGCCGTGACCGCCGGACCGCCTGCGCCGACGTTCGCGCGGGCGTCGCCGCCGCGCCCGCTGACGCTGGCTCGTCCGGCGAACTCGGTCTCGACCGTGCCGGTGCCGGTATGCGCGCCGATCTGCGCGTTGCCGCCGACCCCGAGCGCGACGTCCCCGGCGGTCGATTCGAAGCGCGCCAATCCTGGCGCGAACGTGCCGTCGTCGTAGACGATCGAGCCGAAGACGCTGGTCACCTCGATCTGCTGCGAGGCGCAGTTCGAGAAGAGGATGTCGCCGATGCCGTTGCGCGCCCGCAGCCGGTCGAACGACGAGTTCACGGCGAGGATCCGACCGCGGGCGGTCTGGACGAATCCCGTGCCCGAGACGTCGTGGAGCGAGACGGCACCGGCACGCGCCGTCAGGAAGAACGCGCCGTTGCGATAGCCGCCCAGATCGATCCCGCTCTTGCCGAAGGCGCGCGCGAGTACGAACGCGGTGCCGGCCGGGACGGTCACGACCGTGTCGCCGTCGCCGCGGATGACGACCGCGTCGTGCGGCCCGGACGAGAGATGCGGAAGTACCCAGACCTCGGCCGGCAACGACGCGTCGCCGCGCGCGGTCCGGACGGTCTGCGACCAGACGGGATACTGCCGCGGGATGCGGCGCCCGACCACGTCGGCGTTCAGATGCTCCGCGCTGACGCCGGCCGGTCCGTCGACCTGCACCGCATCGCGGTTCCAGGTCTTGACGGTGATCGAGCCGCTCTGCAGCGAGATATTGACGACCGGCACGGCGCCGGTCTGGAGCAGGATGGGATCGGCCGACGCCGGCGCGGCGACGGCGGCGAGCAACATCGCGAGCAAGACCGCACGGCGCATCATCCAATTGTAGGCGCCGGCGCGCGCGTGGGTCATTGGGATTCGGTGAACCCGATGGCGGGGAACGTCGCGACGAAGAGCGAGCCGCCGCCCGGTGCGGCCTGCGCCTCGACGGTACCGTCGTGGACGCGCGCGATGGAGCGGACGATGGCCAGTCCCAAGCCGGTGCCGGGAACCACGCGCGAACGCGCCCGGTCGGCGCGATAGAACCGGTCGAAGACCTGCGCGCGCTCGTCTTCGGGAATGCCGGGTCCGGTATCGCGGACGAGCAGCCGCACGCTCTTGCCGTCGCGCTCGACGCGGACCGCCACCTCGCCGGTCTCGGTGAACTTGATCGCGTTGTCGATCAGATTGCTCGCGAGTTGGCGCAGCAGGTGCGGGTCGCCGAGGATGCGGCCTTCGTCGCCCGGTTCCGCGCGCAGCCGCAGGCCTTTCTCCGCCGCGCGCTGGTTCGCGCCGCGCATCGCGTCCTCGACCAGCGACGCGAGCGCGACGGGCTCTTTGGGGATCGCGTCTCCGCGATCGGCCTTCGCCAGCGTCAGCATGCCGTTGACCATCCCGGCGAGCGAACTGCTCTCGTGCACGATCGTCTCGAGCGATTCGCGCCGCAGCGTCTCGTCCTCGTCGCCCCACCGCAGCAGCATCTGCGCGTTGGCGTTGATCGAGGTGAGCGGGGTCTTCAACTCGTGCGAGGCGTCCGAGATGAACTGGCGCTCGCGCGCGAACGCCTCTCCCAGTCGGTCGATCAGGTCGTCGAACGAGTCGGCGAGCTGGCCGATCTCGTCGCGCCGGAGTTCGCGCGCGCGCGGCGCGAGCGGGAAGTCCGGCCCGGTCGAGCGCATCGCGCTGGTCAGCCGGTTGATCGGTTCGGTGATCTGCTCGGCCAGCAGGATGGCGAGCGCGATCAATGCGAGCACGGCGGCGGCCAGGATCGCGACGATGGTGCTGCGGGTCTGCTCGAAGGTGCGCTGCAAGGCGTCGAGCGGTTCGCCGACGTGGACGACGATCGCGCGCGGGCCGAGCGCGAGGTAGCGGTCCTCGACCAGGAACGCCCCGGTCGACAGGTTCGCGGTTCGATAGAGCGGGCCGGGCGTCCGTGCGGTCAGCGCGGGGTCCGACGCGAACCGTTCGCTGCCGAAGTTGGAACTGCGCGCGAGCAGCGAGCCGTCGATGGCGTCGATCTGCACGTACGTGGTCGGCGACTCCCAGCGCGCCAAGTTCTGGCTGTTGATGACGGTCTCGTAGCCGGACTGCTCGGCGGGCAGCAAGGGATTGTCCGACGGCAGCGCCGCACGCACGATCTCGCGCATGGTCTGGTCGACGCGCGCCTGCGCCTGCGAGTACAGGATGCCTTGGAAGCTGAGCACGACCGCGACGCCGATGGCTCCGATGGCGATCGCCAGCAAAAGCGCGTAGCTCGCGGCGATGCGCCACTTCAGCGACGCGAACATGCCGGCCTAGTCTTTGATGGCGTAGCCGACGCCGCGCACCGTCGTGATCAGTTTGTCGTCGGAGCCTTCGTCGATCTTGCCGCGCAGGTAGCGGATGTAGACGTCGATCAGGTTGGAATCGCCCAGGAAGTCGCTCCCCCAGACGCCGTTGAAGAGCTCGTCGCGGGTGTGGACCTTGTTGCGGTGGATCAGCAGATATTCGAGCAGTGCGTATTCCTTGGCGGTCAGCTCGATCGGCTTGCCGGCGCGCTTGACCTCGTGGCGGTCGCGATCCATCACCAGATCGCGGTACTCGATCGTGGTGGAGACCGGCGTGCGCTCGCGCAGCCGCGCGCGCACGCGCGCCAGCAGCTCTTCGGTCGCGAACGGTTTGGTCATGTAGTCGTCGGCGCCGAGATCGAGACCGGCGACGCGGTCCGGGATGCGGTCCTTGGCGGTCAGCATGATGACCGGCACCTTGCTCTTAGCGCGCAGCCGCTTGCAGACCTCGAGCCCGTCCATGCGCGGCAGCATCAGGTCGAGGATGACCAGATCGGGTTCCTTGAGCGCCTTCTCGAGCCCGGCCAGCCCGTCGCTGGCGGTATCGACCACGTAGCCTTCGTGTTCGAGTTCGAGCTTGAGCACGCGGGCGATCTGCGCGTCGTCTTCGACGACCAGGACGGTGAACGGGCGAGCGGCTTTCTCCATGGACTCCCCATTTGGAGTCAGCGGCGCGCAATCTTCCTGGAAACCAGCTGCGACGGATTAGCCCATAATGAGAGCCACACGGCGACCGCGCCGCCGGCGGCGATCCACGAGAGCGTCACGGTGTTGGAGAGCGCCTTGCCGACGGTCTGGATGCCGTCCTGGATGTTGCCGGCCAGCGACGGCAGGCCGCCCGTCACGATCGCGAACGCCATCCACGCGACGACGGCCAGGCCGGCGCCGAGCAGGACCAGTTCCCACTGCTTGAAGATGACCGGGGTGCGATAGCAGGTGGCCGCCAGGATGCGGCCGCGCAGGTCGGCCGGCGGCTCTTCGAGTTCGAGCGAGAACAAGGCTCGCTCCAGGTCCTCGTCGCTATAGTGGTTCATTCGCGTACCTCGGTGATCTGGTCGCTCAGGAGCTTCCGGAGATGCTCCTTCGCCCGGAACAGGTGGGTCTTTACCGTACCCAGGGGGATTCCTAGAACCTCGGCGATCTCTTCATACTGCCTGCCCTGCAGGTGGTAGAGGGTGATGACCGTCCGGTATTTCTCCGGCAGGGCGTCGATCGCGGCCCGCAGCCGGCGGGCCTCGTCGGAGGCGATCGCCTGGCGCTCCGGCCCCGGGTTGGGGTCGGCCCGCTCGGGCAGTTCCTCGTTACTATAACGCTTGCGGCGGTTCAAACGGTCGCAACAGGCGTGATAGACGATGGCGAAGATCCACGTCGAGAACTTGGCCCCCGGTTTAAAGGTCCGCAGCGAGCGGAACGCCTTGAAGAAGGCCTCTTGCGTGGCGTCGCGCGCCTCTTCGCCGTCGCGCAGGGTCCGGTAGGCCAGATGATAGACCGCCCGGTCGTAGCGCTCGACGAGTGTGGCAAAAGCCTCGGTGGTGCCACCGAGGGTCATGACCACCAGGTCTGCATCGGAGGGGCCGGTCGGCGGTAGATCTATGACCGGGGCCTCCAACAACGCTGCGGACACATCAACGGTACGTTCCAGGGCGGGGGAAGTTTCACCGGGCTCCGATCGCCCCGCCCCCGTGAAACCTGGGGGCCGGGTCGGCGTACATGGGGCGGAGGCGAAAAACGCACATGGTCATCCCCACGACGATAAAACCCCTCGGCGGCCGCACCCTGGCAGCCAACGACGACGCTACCGGCGCTCAGGCGCTGCGTCCCACTTTCGGCGGCTGGGGGCCCAAACTCTGATGTCGGCCCGCATGCCGCTGGTAGCGATGCTGGTCGCGGTCGAGATCGTGATCGCCGGCTTCGCCATCTACTCCCTGACCGGTCACCGGACCATCTTCGCCGGCACCGGCGGCGGTTTCCACAGCATGAACTACACCGCGCCGCCGGTCGCACCGGTGGCCGTCGGCGACGCGCCGACGATCGCCATCGACGACCCGAGCGATCGCGTCATCGTCACGGTCTCGAACGACCGGCTCGTCCACGTAGTCGACCGCACGCAGGTGAGCGGCATGCTCTGGGGCACGCCGCGCATCGCGCCGCTGCGCGTCGACCGTACGCCGGGCGGCGTCTCGATAACGCGCGCCCCGAACGGCGACTTCATGAGCATCGGCTTCCAGTCGTCGACCGAACGGATCGAAGTCCAGGTCCCGAGCGACGCGGTCGTGGCCATCGCGCGCTGCGGCGGCGCCGAGATCGACGGGACGCACGGCGGCGTGACGGCGCATTCGGTCGACGGCAGCATCCTGCTGGCCGACCTGCGCGGCAACGTCGACGTCCGCGACGACGACGGCCGGATCGAAGCGCGCCGCATCACCGGCGACGCGTTCAGCGCGCGCTCCAACGACGGCCGTATCATCCTCGACGGCGTGGTCTCGCCGAAGATCGACGTCAACACCCTCGACGGCCGCATCATCGCGACGTTCCCAGCGAATACGGACGCGACCATCAACGCCCGGACGGACGATGGGAACATCAACCGCGACGGGACCCGCGTCAACCACGGCGACGGCGACGTCGCGGTGGAGACCCTCACCCTCGGATCGGGGGCCGGCAAGGTAGCTTTGGCGACCAATGACGGAACGATCTCGATCTTCACGAACGGAGCGAACTGATATGGATGGCGCAGCAGTCGGCGGTCTCGCCGTACTCATTCTCTTCGGCGGCCCGATCGCCGCCTGGATCGTCCACCGCGTGTTCTCCCACGCGGAGTACATGGCGATGATCCGCAGCGGCATGACCCCGCCCCCCGATCCGCGGGCCGCGCGCCGCGCGGCCAAGTACGGCTGGGCGCCCCCGCCCCAAGCGGGCAGCGCGTGGGCGACACCCCCGCCCCCGCCGACGGCTCCGGTCGCGTACGGCGAATATGCCGGGTACTACGCGCAGCGTCAGCTCCATCGCGGGATGGTGACGGCGTTCGTCGGTCTGGCGATCCTGATCGGGCTATCGTTCATCAGCCCCGGCCACGTCGGCCCCTGGCTGCTCGGCGGTCTGATCCCGATGTTCGTGGGCATCGCCCAGATCATCACGGCCGTCCTGGGCGGCGCGCAGCTCGCCGTCCCGACCCCGATCGGCGGCCCGGCTCAAGGCTTCGGCCAGCCGAGCCAGCCCGGCCCGTTCGGGGGTCAGCCGAATCAGGCGCCGCCCCCGCCCCCGGCGTCGGACGACTACGCCGGCTGGCGGCCGGGCTCGATGCCGAGCATCGAGAAGCCGGCCCCGCCCCCGGAGAACCGTTAGTCCGCTCGCTTGCCTCGTTCGTCGAAAAAGAAGAACCGCCGGGCCTCGGCCCGGCGGTTCTCGTTTGTGTTCGCGGTCGTTTATCGCGGTCGCCGGCCTGCTATTTGCAGGAGACGAGAGCCATAGCCCATCCGGCCGCAGTTCTCGTACGGACGAGATAGCCGTCCGACGTCCGATCGTACACCTGATAGCCCGCTCTCAGCGCGTCGGCTAGGGATTTGAAGACCATGAGACCTGCCATTTCCGGATCCTCCTTTCCGACATTTCCTTGTCTATACTCTATAACGGCTTTAGTCGCAAGAAGGTTCAGTCATTTTTCGCAGATTTTGGTACATATTGTGGCGAAGAGCCGTTCGGAGATGGAGACGCTTTCGACGCCGGCGCGCGTATTCGCGACCACCGTTGCGGACCGGCGCGCATGCGCGCCCGGCGTCGTCGTGCTTTCGTTAAGCGCGCCCGAGCTCGGGAGCGTGACGCGGCCGGGGCAGTACGTGATGGCGATCCCGCCCGGCGGCGAGCGAGCCGGGACGGCGCTCGGCATCTACGAGGCCGGCGACGGCGGGATCTCGCTGCTGTTCTTCGTCACCGGCTCGCGGACGGCGGCGCTGGCCGGACTGCGCCCCGGCGACGCGCTCGATCTGCTCGGCCCGCTCGGCAACGGCTTCGATCTTTCCGGCGATCCGCGCGACGTCGGCATCGTGGCGGGAGGCGTCGGCATCGCGTCGGTGCTGCTCCCGGCGATCGCGCTGCGGCGGGCCGGCGCCCGCGTGCGGCTGTACTACGGCGCGCGTTCGGCGGCGCATCTGGTGGAAGCGGAACGCTTCGCCGGCGAGGGCTGCGAACTGCTGCTCGCGACCGACGACGGCAGCGCGGGACACCGCGGGTACGTCACCGAGTTGATCGCGCGCGACGACGCGCCCGGGCTGCTGCTCGCGTGCGGGCCGTCGCCGATGCTGCGCGCCGTCGGGCGGTTGGCGGAAGAACGCGGCCTGCGCGCGCAGCTCTCGCTCGAAGAGACGTTCGCATGCGGCGTCGGCGGATGCTGGGGCTGCGTCGTACCGGTCGTCCGCGAGAGCGCGCAGGCGCCGAGCTTCCCGCCTGCGTCGGCCGGCGGAAGCGACGTCGTCAACGCCCGCATCTGCAAAGAGGGCCCGGTCTTCTGGGCGCACGAGCTGCGATGGTAGCGCCGGATCTCTCCGTCCGCATCGGACGATTGCAGCTCGCGTATCCGACCTTGATGGGGAGCGGATGCTACGGATCGGGCGAGGAGTACGCGCCGTTCGCGGATCCGGCCAAGATCGGCGGGGTCGTGCTGAAATCGGTCACGCGCGCGCCCCGCTTGGGCAATCCGGTGCCGCGCCTGGTGCACACGCCGGCCGGGCTGCTCAACGCGATCGGGCTGCAGAACCCCGGCATCGAGTGGTACCTGCGCCACGACGTCGCCAAGTTCGCGGGCAGGCCGTACCGCACGATCGGCAGCGTCGCCGGCTTCTCGGTCGAGGATTACGCGTACGTGACGGAGCGGCTGGCGGCGCGGGACGAGATCGAGGCGATCGAGCTCAACATCTCGTGCCCGAACGTCGGCCACGAAGGCGAGACGTTCGGCTGCGATCCGGACCTCACGTCGAAGGTGGTGAGTGCCGCGCGCGGCGCGACCGACAAGACGCTGATCGTCAAACTCTCGCCCAACGTCACCGACATCGCGTCGATCGCGCTCGAAGCGCAGGCGGCCGGCGCGGATGCGCTGGCGGTCGTGAACACCGTTCGCGGCATGGCGATCGATACGAACACCTGGCGGCCGCGGCTGGGCAACGTCACCGGCGGGCTGTCGGGCCCGGCCATCCGGCCGATCGCGCTGCTCGCGGTCTACGAGGTCGCGCGCGCGGTGACGATCCCGATCGTCGGCCAGGGCGGCATCGAGACGCTCTCCGACGCGCTCGAGTTCTTCCTGGCCGGCGCGAGCGCGATCTCGATCGGCACCGCCAACTTCACCGATCCGCGCATCCCCGCGCGCATCGTCGACGGGCTGGCCGCATATCTCTCGGCGCGCGGCTTGGGATCGCTGCGCGACATCGTCGGAAAGGCGAACCCCGGATGAGCCAACTCGTGATCGCGCTCGACGTCGACGAAGCCGCCGCTGCCGAGCGCTTGGTCGATGAGCTGTACGAGCTCGACCCGATCTTCAAGATCGGCCTCGAGGCGCTCTACGGGTACGGCGATCGTCTGTTCGCGTATTTCGAGGCGCGCGACGTGCGCTATTTCGTCGACGCGAAATTGCACGACATCCCGAACACGGTCGCGCGCGCGATGCGGCGGCTGGTCCGGCCCGGCGCGCACATCGTCAACGTGCACGCGCTCGGCGGCGGCGAGATGATGCGCGCCGCGGTCGACGCCGCCCGCGAGCGGGCGGACGAACTGGGCTGCACCCCGCCGCACGTCTTCGCGGTCACGATCCTCACGAGCATCGCGCCCGAGGATCTGCCCGAGCTCGGCCTGCGAGGCGGACCGGGGGAGAACGCGACCCGCTTGGCCGCTCTGGCGCGCGACGCGGGATGCACCGGCGTCGTCTGCAGCGCGCACGAGGTCCGCGACCTCAAGGCGTTCTTCGGCGGCGACTTCCTGACGCTCACCCCGGGCATTCGCCCGCGGGGGAGCGCGCACGGCGACCAGAAACGCGTCGTGACCCCGGCCGAGGCGGTGGCGGCGGGGTCCGACTATCTGGTGGTCGGCCGGCCGATCACGAACGCGGCAAATCCGTGGGCCGCGGCGAAGGCCATCCTCGACGAGATGAAAGCATGATCGATCAGCACAGTTTGGAGAAGACGCTGCACGACCGCGGCGCGCTCTTGCACGGCCACTTCCGGCTCTCGAGCGGGCGTCACAGCGACCGCTTCATACAGAAGTTCCGCATCCTCGAAGACCCGCGCCTGGTCGAGCCGATCGCGCGCGCGTTGGCCGAGCATTTCCGCCCGTCGGATCCGACCGTGGTGGTGAGCGCGGCGGTCGGCGGCATCATCTTGAGCTACGAAGTCGCCCGCGCGCTCGGCGTCAAGGGCATCTTCGTCGAGAAGGAAGGCGGCGTGCCGACCCTGCGCCGCGGGTTCGCGGTGACGCCGCAAGATCGCGTGCTGATCGTCGAGGACGTGATCACGACCGGCGGTTCGGTCCGCGAGGTGTTGAGCGTCGTCCGCGCGGCCGGTGCGCGGATCGTCGGGGTCGGCGCGATCGTGGTGCGCGGCGACGCGGATTTCGGCGTGCCGTTCACGGCCATGCTCGACCTACCGATCGTCTCCTACGACGCCGCCGACTGTCCGCAATGCAAGACCGGCGAACCGCTCGACGACCCCGGCTCGCGGAGGGCTTGAGCGCGGCATGAGCCGGCCGAGCCTTGCCAAGATCGCGCCGTACGTCCCGGGTACGTCGATCGAAGAAGTCCGCCGCAAGCTCGGGCTCGAACGGATCGTCAAGCTCGCGTCGAACGAGAACCCGCTGGGAAGCTCGCCCAAAGCGATGGCCGCCCTCGGCTCGATCGACCGGCTGCATCTCTATTTCGACGACGCCCATACCGAGCTGCGCGAGCGTCTCGCGGCGCCGTACGGGTTGAAGGCCGAGAACGTGGTGCTCGGTCACGGCAGCAACGAACTGGTCAACATCGCGGCCGAGATGCTGCTCGAAGCGGGCGACGAAGCCGTGATGGCGGCGCCGTCGTTCTCGCTCTATCGCCTGGTGACCGCGCTGCAGGGCGCGACGCCGGTCGAGGTGCCGTTGCGCGCCTACGCGCACGACCCGGACGCGATGCTGGCGGCGGTCGGCCCGCGCACCAAGATGGTCTTCGTCTGCGACCCCAACAATCCGACCGGCACCGCGCTCTCGGCCGATGCGTGGGAGCGCTTCCTGGAGCGTCTGCCGGCATCGGTGACTCTGGTGATCGATCAGGCATACCGCGAATACATGGACGCCGGCGGCGTCGACGCGGTGCCGGTCGTCTCGCGACGTCCCAACACGCTAGTGCTGCGCACGATGTCGAAGATCTACGGGCTCGCCTCGCTGCGCTTCGGCTACGGCTTCGCCGACGCCGAGACGATCGGCTGGCTCGATCGCGTCCGCCTGCCGTTCAACGTCTCGCGCCCGGCCGCGCTGGGCGCCGCCGGCGCGCTCGAGGACGCCGCCTTCGTGGCGCGCAGCGTCGAGGCCAACGGGCGCGGCAAGGCGTATCTGAGCGCGGAGTACGCACGCTTGGGCTTACGGATGATCCCGACCCAGGCGAACTTCTACGCCGTCGAGGTGCCGTGCCCGGCGACGCGCGCCTACGACGATCTGCTCGCGCGCGGCATCATCGTGCGCTCCGGCGACGCGCTCCATCTGCCCGGGCACCTGCGCATCACGATCGGGACCGAGGACGAGAACCGGATGCTGATCGGGGCGATCGAGGAACTGCTGCCGCAGTGGCGAGCGGCCTGACGGTCCGGCCGGCCCTGGCGGCCGATCGCGCCTTCATCGAAGAGCTCGGCACGCGCACGCTCGGATCGAGCGTCGCGACCTTTCGGCGCGCGCCCGAGGCGATGGTCCGCGTCAGCTACGAACGCCTGCTCGAGATCGTCTTCGGTCAATCGCACGTCGGGCTGATCGCGGAGCGCGACGGGATCCCGGTCGGCTTTCTGCTGATGCTCGACGAACTGCCCGACGAAGTGACCGCGATGCCCCAAGGCTTCATCGCCTATACGGCCGTCGAACCGGGCGCGCGCCGCGCCGGCGTGGGCCGCGCCCTTCTGGATGCGGCCGAAGATGCGGCCCGGAAGCGGGCTTTGCCCTACATGGGACTAATGGTCACCGAGGAGAACGCCGCCGCGCGAGCGCTCTACGAAGGTGCCGGCTACAGAACGGAGCGACGGTTGCTGTGCAAGGAACTGTGAACGCCATCGATTGGCGACGCGTCTTCCGGATCGCGGGCGTCGTCCTGGTCGTCCTGGCCGCGCTCTGGTTCGCGTCGCTGATCCCCAAGACCATCGCGCTCTTCCTGATCGCCGCGTTCATCGCGTTCGGCATCCAGCCGCTGGTCGTCAAGCTCCAGGAACGCAAAGTGCCGCGGTTGGCCGCGATCGCCATCGTGTTCACCCTGCTGATCGTGCTGCTCGTGCTGGGGCTGCTCTTCATCGTGCCGCTGACGGTCGATCAGGTCAGCTCGCTCGCGACCAACGCGCCGTCCTATCTGTCGAACGCCCAGGGCTGGCTGGCTGACGGCGAGGCCTGGCTGCGGGAACGTTTCCCGAGTCTGAACATCCCCGCGAACGTCTTCGACGTCAAGCCCTCCGGAGCCAACGTGGGCGCGCTCGTGACCGGGATGCTGGCGAACGCGACGGCGATCCTGGGGAACGTGTTCTACTCGCTGCTGATCGCCTTCTCGGCGTTGATCCTCTCGATCTTCTTCCTGACCAACGACCACCAGATCGCCGAGAGCTTCGCCTCGATGTTCCCGGAGAAGCGGCGCGCGACCGCGCGCAAGCTCTCCGCCGAGATCACCCAGCTCTTCGGCTCCTACATCTCGGGCCAGATCATCGTCAGCACGATCACCGGCGTCGTGGTCGCGCTGCTCAGCTGGGCGGTCGGCTTCAAGTTCGCGCTGCTGCTCGGCATCATCACGGTCGTTGCCTACTCGATCCCGATCTTCGGAATGCTGATCGCGCAGGTCGTCGCGCTGATCCTGTGCGCGCCGCAGGGCCTGGGCTGCGTGCTCTGGGTGCAGGCGATCATGTTCGGCATGGCCCGCATCAGCGACAACATCCTGGTGCCCAAGATCATGGGAGACTCGGTCGGCGTCTCGCCGATCGGCGTGATGTTCGCGGTCTTCGCCGGCGGCGAGCTGTTCGGTCTGCCCGGGCTGCTGCTCGGCATCCCGGCGGCCGCGCTGATCAAGATCCTGTGGCGCTACTTCGTGACGCCGTGGCTGCACCGCCAGATGGACGGACCCGCAGCCGGCCAACCGTGAAGTTCGTGAGCGAGGCCGTCGTGCCGCAAGGCGAGTTCGACGGCAGCGCGGTCGCGAATGGCGAGCCGGCGCTGCCGACCTCGTTCGCGTGGCATAGCGAGATCCTCACGATCGCGGCGGTGCGGTCGACGCGGCGGGGCCTCAAGGAAGATCGCGGCGACGTGTATCTCAAGCGGCATTACTACGAGGTCGAGCTGGCCGATGGGCGAACGGCGACGTTCTATATCGATCGCCAGGCGAAGCCGGGGCGGCCGCGCTGGTGGCTGTACACCATTTCGGCCTAGCGATATTCTGACGGCCTCCGAGGGTGTGCGTTCACGCTCGGACGTTCGTCGCGGCCCCTCCCGGGCCGCTCCTACTCGTCCGTTTTTTCGCAACTTTTCAAAGGAAGTCGCCATCCATGGCGATTGCGAAAAAATCGTAACGCCTCGCTTAGAACGCACACCCTCGGAGCCCATCAGAATATCGCTAAGCGCTACATCGTTTCGGGGGCGGTTACGCCGAGCATTTCGAGGACGCGGGCGAGGATGGTTTTGGTGCCGATGCAGAGCGCTAGGCGGGCGTGTCTTGTCGGGGCGTCTTCTACTAAAATTCGGCATTCGGTGTAGAAGGCGTGGAAGTCGGAGGCGACGTCGCGGGCGTATCGGGCTAGGCGGTGCGGGGCTTCGTGGTCGGCGACGCCTTGGACGGTGCGCGGGAGGTCGGCGAGGCGGCGGACGAGGGCGAGTTCGGCCGGGTGCGTGAGCGCTTCGAGTCCGTCTCCGCTTTGTGCGGCCGCGATGTCGGCCTGGTCGGCGTTGCGGAGCACCGAGGCGATTCTTGCGTGGCCGTATTGGACGTAGTAGACCGGGTTCTCGAGGCTCTTCTCTTTGGCGAGCGCCAGATCGAACGTCAGCGGCGATTCGATCGCGAGCATGACGAAGAAGAAGCGGGCCGCGTCGACGCCGACCTCGTCGATGATGTCGGCGAGCGTGACGATGTGGCCGGCGCGCTTGGACATGCTGACCTCTTCGCCGCCGCGCATCAGCGTGATCTGCTGGGCGATCAGGATGTCGAGCTTGCCCTCGTAGCCGAGCGCGGTGGCGATGCCCTTGAGGCGGTCGATGTAGCCGTGATGATCGGGGCCGAGGATGTCGACCACGCGATCGGCGCGCTGCAGCTTCTGGTTGTGGTACGCGACGTCGGGCAGGATGTAGGTCGGGCGGCCGTCCGTGCGGACGAGCACGCGATCCTTGTCGTCGCCGAAGGCGGTCGCCTTGAAATAGATCGCGCCGTCTTGTTCGTAGGTGTAGCCGAGTTCGGTCAGGCGGGCGAGGCCGGCTTGGACGCTGCCGTTCTCGTGCAGTTCTTTCTCGCTCTGCCAGAGGTCGTAGTGCGCGCCGAACCGGGTCGCGGTCGCTTGCTGGTCGGCGACCAGCGCGTCGCGTCCGTACGTACCGAAGTACGGCAGCCAGGCGGTTTCGCCGGCGGCGATCCATTTCTCGCCGTCGTCCTTCGCGATCTTCTCGGCGAGCGGCACGAGGTAGTCGCCCGGATAGCCTTCTTCCGGGAACGGGAAGTTCGGATCGAACTGCTGGCGGTAGCGCGCGTAGAGCGAGCGGCCCAGCGTGTCGAGCTGGCTGCCGGCGTCGTTGATGATCCACTCGGTGAAGACGTCGTAGCCGCAGTAGCGCATGGCGCCGGCCAGGGTCTCGCCGATCGAGAGGGTGCGCCCTTGGACGACCACCAGCGGGCCGGTCGGATTGGCGCTACCGAATTCGAGCGAGACGCGCTTGCCGTTCTTGGGGAACTCGCCGAAGCGCGCGCCGTCGCGCAGCAGGCGCGCGAGCAACGCTTGCCAGCAGGCCGGGGCGAGCCGGACGTTCACGAAGCCGGCCAGCGGATCGATCGCCGAGAAGAGCGCGTCCAGGCGCGGTTCGGCGGCGCGCGCGTCGGCGACGAGCGCGGTCGCGATGTCGTTGGGCTTCGCGCGCGCGACCTTGGCCAGCCCGAACGCGACGTTGGTGGCGGCGTCGCCGAACGCGGGATTGCGCGGCGCTTCGAATTCGACCGTCACCGGCGGAGCGTCGGGATAGCGCGCGGCGACCGCGGCCGCGATCGCGTCGCCGAAGATCTTCAACGCATCCTCGGGGAGCGTGACGTCGCTAGTGATGGTAGGGCTCATTCCGCGATATCTTCGCCGCGCGGTACAATTGTTCCAGCACGAACATGCGCGCCCATTCGTGCAAGAACGTCAA